>CAKSPP010000045.1 GCA_934481505.1 uncultured Eubacteriales bacterium | reverse complement strand
AGTAATGCTGCTTTTCTTTATTTTTACCGAAATGGGGAGCGGAGCGATTTCGTTTTCGCTTTATATTCTGCAAAGACTTTCTTTGCTTCCGAAAAGAAGAGAACAGACGCTTTTGCCGGGGGAAAAGATAACTTTCAGAGAATATATCTGGGGGAGCGTTTTCGTGTTTTTTCTTTCAACTGTGCTTGTGGTTTACGAAAATACGGTAATTGTCCTGCTTTAACAATATTAAGGATGTGTAAAAATGGGTTTTTTCAAAATGAATACCAAGGAAGGTCCCGGCGTTGAAAAGGACGAGGGGAAAGTCCCCGGAATAGTCCGCTTTTTCAAGGTTTTTGCCGGCAGATTCTGGCAGATAGTCGTTCTTAACGCTCTTTATGTTTTCTGCTGCCTTCCGATTGTTACGATAGGCCCCGCGACCGCCGGACTTACCTATGTCATGCGGAATTTCTCGCAGGGAAAACCCGTTGAACCGTTCGGCGACTTTTTCGCGAAATGCAAGGAACATTTCAAACAGGGACTGGCGGTCTTCTTTATAGACCTTGCCGTTATCGGTGCTGCGGCATTTGCGGCTTACATGTGGTCGTCGGACGAAATGCAGGTTTCCTCATTTTTGAGAACTGTCGCGTTGGTCGTCGTTTTCTTTGTTTCGATTATTTGCCTTTTCGCGAATTTCTATATATATCCGCTTATGGTTTCCTTTGATTTGCCGTTCAAAAAACTTGTTCGGAACAGCATAATCCTCGGAGGATACACTCTCGGCAGAAACATTGTAATGACTCTTGTCGCGGCGGCAATGATTGCGATTTGTTTCTTCCTTTTTCCGCTTTCGATAATAATAATTTTATTTTTCGCGTTTTCTTTCTGCACTCTCGTCAATCAGTTCTTGACTTTCCCGATACTCGTTAAATATGTTGCGAAGCCCGAAGAAAAGAAACCCGAAGAAAACGAAGAAGAACAGATTTTCAGCGATAAACGAATTTTATAAAAGAAAAACGGTGTCAGGCGACACCGTTTTTTTATGTTCTGTTTTTTAGTGTAATTGTCTTTTTGTCCGCGTCTATAATACCCTCGTCTTTCATCTTTTTGATTTCCCTCATCATCGCACTGCGGTTTACCGCAAGATAATCCGCAATTTCCGCAAAGGAAACGGGAAGCTGAATTTCAAGGGATTGCTGCCTTTTTGAAAGACGGGTGAAATATGCAAGCAGCTTGTCTCTCATCGTTTTCTGCCCGAGAATTTCGGCGTGTGCCGCCATTCTTTCTCCTCTGCCGAGAATGGAGGAAATCAGGTTGTTTATAAACAGGATATGGCACGGACACATATTGTTGCAGGGGTGCATAAGTTTGTTTGCGTCGAAGAATGTGACTTCGCAATTCTGCTTTGCTGTGACTATAAGGCTGTCGCCGTTTGCTGCCGAAAACAGAAGATCTCGGCTGAAAATATCGCTCGGCTCGTAGGTTTCGGGGATAGTTAAATTGCCTGAGCTGTCGATTTTCTGCAAAACGCAGCGACCTCTCCTTACAAGACAGGCAAGCCTGCTGTCGAAATTCATGTCTTCGACTGTCTCGTTTTTCTTGTATTTTTTAGTGAAAGAGGAAAGACAACCGAGCATTCTGTTTCTGTCGTCGTCCGAAATACCTGCAAAAATATCGGTCATTTTATCTTTCTCCTTTCTTTTTTATAAAATAAAAGCTTCCGGTTTCTATATATTTATATGTTTAATGTAAAAATAATCGCTTATTTCGTGCGATAAAAGATGAAAATTCGCCCGGTGCGAAATTTCTTTCTTTAATTTTACCATTTTGCCGCACGGTTGTCAATATCAAAGATTGACAAAACCGAACCTTAATGCTATAATTCACATATAAACAGCGAGGTGATATTTATGTCTGAAAAGAATTCAAATAAAAAAGACAGCAACGCAAAAAAGATAAAACGCGGTGCGATAATGACCGGAGTCGTTATCGGTATGGGGGCAACATTTCTGTTCAGCTCTGTCGCAAGCCTGATTTCGAGAGGCATTGAGAGCGGAAAAAAGAAAAAGGCTGAAAAACAGGGAAAAACTCCCGAAAAATAAATTAAAAATAATTAAAGCGGATATTGTAAAGGAAAAATACTTTACAATATCCGCTTTGTTTTTATTTACAAGCATGAAAATTGATTTTTTTGCGACAAACAACACTTTGGAAAACGAGCGTTGACTTTTACATTTCGTAGGTCATTATTACTCTTTTTGCGGCGTCGCTTTTTCTTATGCAAAGATCCATTGCCTGCTTTTCGAGGTGTCTGTGAGCTTCCTCTTCGCTTAATCCTAATTTCTCCATTAAAAGGAATTTTGCCCTGTCCACTATTTTAAGTTCCGCGACTTCGGTTTTCAATGTTTCGGTTTTTTTTCCGCTGTTATCTATAATATTCTTCATCGCAATAAGAATACGCGAAGCCTGCGAAATAGCTTCACGCGACATCGGTTTTGAAATGCAGGCGGTTCCGTAAGGCTCGACGTCGGCGACAGCTTCCTTGTAATCTTCTTTCTTTACTATAAGAAGACACGCGGCTCCGAAATTTGCCGTAACGGCTTTCGCAAACTCCGTTCCCGATTCGTCGTCGAGGGGAGCATTTATTATTACCGTGTCGAATTTTTTTGCGGACAGCATTGTTTTTGCTTCCGCCGCGGTCGTCGCGGTTTCGGGTTTTTCGAAAACTTCGGCGTCCGCTCCCGATCTCTTTATGAAATCGGTGCTTTTTTCCGATGAAGAAACAATGAGAACGGTATATTTTTTGTCCATTATCCATCTCTCCTTAATATTCTGACTCTATCATAGCACATTTATCCGATTTTGTAAAGCCCCTGTTCAAAATCGTAAAAATATTGCGGTTGACATATATTCCGCAGTTTTCTGCTTATTCTTGCATGAAATACTTTGTAAAAAACTTGTGAACTTTGTAAACTTTTTTCAAATCGTATTGACAACGAAAAAAAATTGCGGTATAATCCTCCCATAATAAAAAAGCGGTTGGCAAAGGCGTCACGTTTTCTGTGGTGCCTTTGCCGCTTTTTTGATATCGGAAAGAAAAAGAAAATAAGGAAAGAAGGAGAAATTTATGAAAACAATACCCGATTATTTCGGTTGCCTGGCATTCGGAGAAGAAGTTATGAGGGCAAGACTTCCGAAAGACACCTACAAAGCATTGAAAAGAACTATGGATCTCGGCAAAAGACTGCCGATCGAACACGCCAACGTTATCGCTAACGCAATGAAAGACTGGGCTGTCGAAAACGGAGCGACCCACTACACCCACTGGTTCCAGCCTATGACCGGAATAACCGCCGAAAAGCACGACAGCTTTATTTCTCCTGCGGGCAACGGCAAAGTTATAATGGAATTTTCCGGAAAAGAACTTGTAAAAGGCGAACCCGACGCGTCGAGTTTCCCGTCCGGCGGACTCCGTGCAACCTTTGAAGCAAGAGGCTATACCGCTTGGGACCCGACTTCCTACGTATTTATAAAGGACGGCGTTCTCTGTATCCCGACCGCGTTCTGTTCCTACGGCGGCGAAGCTCTTGACAAAAAGACTCCGCTTCTCCGTTCAATGGAAGCTCTTTCGAAAGAAGCCGTAAGAGTTTTGCAGCTCTTCGGAAACACCGACGTTACCGCCGTAAAATCGACCGTCGGACCCGAACAGGAATATTTCCTTATCCCGAAAGACCTTTACGATAAAAGAAAAGACCTTATCTATACCGGCAGAACCCTTTTCGGAGCAATGCCCCCGAAAGGTCAGGAGCTCGACGACCACTATTTCGGCGTTATAAAAACGCAGGTCGCAGACTTCATGAAAGACCTTAACGAAGAACTCTGGAAGCTCGGAATTTACGCAAACACCGAGCATAACGAAGTCGCTCCCGCTCAGCACGAGCTTGCCCCGATATTCACAACCACAAATATCGCCGCCGACCATAACCAGCTCACAATGGAGCTTATGCAGAAAATTGCCAAAAAGCACGGAATGGTCTGCCTGCTTCACGAAAAACCGTTCGCGGGCGTCAACGGAAGCGGTAAACATAACAACTGGTCGATTTCGACAAACACCGGCGTAAACCTTCTCGAACCGGGCGAAACTCCTTACGACAACGCACAGTTTTTGCTGTTTTTGTGTGCCGTAATTAAGGCTGTCGATAACTATCAGGATCTTATCAGAATTTCCGCCTGCGGTGCCGGCAATGACCACCGTCTCGGTGCAAACGAAGCTCCTCCGGCAGTCGTTTCGATGTTTCTCGGCGAAGAGCTTACCGAAATTCTCGAATCTATCGAAACGGGAACCGCATACGACGCAAAAGAAAAGGTTCAGATGAAAGTCGGCGTTCACGTTCTTCCGCGTTTCACGAAAGACACAACCGACAGAAACAGAACGTCTCCCTTTGCTTTCACCGGCAACAAGTTTGAATTCCGTATGCTCGGTTCAAGTGCTTCCATTTCGAGCATCAACACCATGCTCAATACTGCCGTTGCCGAAAGCCTTAAATCTTACGCCGACGAACTTGAAGGAGCAAAAGACTTTACAGACGCGTTGAACAAACTTATCCGCCGCACTATAAAAGACCACAAGAGAATTATCTTCAACGGAAACGGATATGACGCCGCATGGCTTGACGAAGCGGAAAAGAGAGGCCTTCTCAACCTCCGCAGCACTCCCGACTGCGTGCCTTATCTCCTTGCCGAAAAGAATGTAAAACTTCTCACTTCACATAAAGTATTTACCGAAGTCGAACTTCACGCAAGATATGAAATTCTGCTCGAAAACTATTCGAAAGTAATCCATATCGAAGCTTTGACCATGATAGATATGGTAAACCACGAAATTCTTCCGGCAATCTCTTCTTATACGAAAGAACTTCTCGAAACCGCACTTGTCCAGAAAGAATTCGGTGTTTCTTCCTATGAAGAAGAAAGAGCAAAGAAACTTTCCGCCCTTTCTTCCGGAATTTACGATAAAGTCGGCGAACTTGAAGAGGCTCTTATCAGAGTTTCCGATAAAAAAGACCTTCTCGAAGAAGCACAGGAATATAAGTCCGATGTATTTATGAAAATGCAGTCTCTCAGAGCAAGCGTCGACGAAGCCGAAACGGTAACTTCGTCCAAATACTGGCCTCTGCCGTCTTACGGAGAACTTCTTTTCGGAGTAAGGTAAATTTTCATTTTTGTCAAAAAAAACACGAAAAACCGTAAAAAACGGGGTATATAATAACCCCATAAAAACGATGATGAAGAAAAGTAAACACCGTCACTTGCGTACAGAGAGCAATCGCAGCTGAGAGTATTGCCGCAAAACCGTGTTGAAGAACACTTCGGAGTTGCGACCTGAAAGGAAACGAGTAGGGAAGTCGTAAGGCCGTGCGTAAAATCGGCTGAGGCTTGTCAGAGCCCGAAAAAAGAGACCCGACAGGGTAAAATAGGTGGCACCGCGAGATACAGCTACTCGTCCTATTGTTGAAAGCGATAGAGTCGATAGCTGTATTTTTATTTTTAAGGAGGAAACCGTCTATGTGTTCTGTAATGGGTATGACCGACTATGTCGCGTCGAAAAAAGAGTTTGAAGAGGGCTTTTTGAAAACAATTTCGAGAGGTCCCGATATGTCCGCCGTTGTCGATACCGGGAAAGGCTATCTCGGCTTTCACCGTCTTGCGATAATGGGACTTTCAAAAGAGGGTATGCAGCCGTTTTCGAGAGGAAAAAGCTATGTCGTCTGCAACGGCGAGCTTTACGGTTTCAGAAAAGAAAAAGCCGAACTCGAAAAAGAGGGATATACCTTCAAAAGCGACAGCGACTGCGAAATAATTCTGCCGCTCTACGAAAAATACGGCGTTAAAATGTTCGAAAGACTCGACGCCGAATTCGCGATGATTATTTACGACGGCGAAAAAGAA
This sequence comes from uncultured Eubacteriales bacterium, assembly GCA_934481505.1. Taxonomy (GTDB): domain Bacteria; phylum Bacillota; class Clostridia; order Oscillospirales; family UBA644; genus Geddesella. Next base: position 2,650 of record CAKSPP010000045.1, on the reverse strand, counting down.
AAATATATCGCCGCAAGAGACCCTATCGGAATCCGTCCGCTTTTCTACGGCAAAAGAGACGGTGCTTACCTTTTTGCGAGCGAGGCAAAAAACCTTGTCGGACTTTGCGATAAGGTAATGCCTTTCCCTCCGGGACACTATTTCGACGGTGAAAAATTCGTCTGCTACCGCGATATTGCCGCAGCCGAAAGCTATCTTTCCGACGACCTTGAAACCGTCTGCAAGAACATAAAAGAAAAACTTGTTGCGGGTATCGAAAAACGCCTTGACAGCGACTCTCCCGTAGGCTTTCTTCTTTCCGGCGGTCTTGACAGCTCTCTTGTCTGCTCTGTTGCCGCAAAAATCCTCAAAAAACCGATTAAAACCTTTGCGATAGGTATGGAAAAGGACGCTATCGACCTGCGTTATGCAAGGGAAGTCGCCGACTATATCGGTGCCGACCATACCGAGGTAATAATGACCGCGGAAGAAGCGGTTGCCGCCGTCGAGCCTGTTATAGCTCTTCTCGGAACATTCGATATAACGACCGTCAGAGCAAGCATCGGAATGTATCTTGTCTGCAAATATATCCATGAACATACCGACCTTAAAGTGCTTCTTACCGGCGAAATTTCCGACGAACTTTTCGGATATAAATATACCGATTTCGCTCCGTCCGCCGACGCTTTCCAGAAAGAGTCGCAGAAGAGAATAAGAGAACTTTATATGTACGACGTTCTGCGCGCCGACCGCTGCATTTCGGTAAACAGCCTTGAAGCGAGAGTTCCGTTCGGAGACCTCGATTTTGTCGATTATGTCATGCATGTTTCTCCCGAACTCAAAATGAACAAATACAACAAAGGAAAATATCTTCTCCGCCACGCTTTTGAGGGCGACTGGCTGCCGCACGATATTCTTTTCAGAGAAAAAGCAGCGTTTTCCGATGCCGTCGGTCATTCTATGGTCGATTATATAAAGGAATACGCCGAAACGAAATATACCGACGAAGAGGCGGAAAAACTTTATAAGAAATATTCCTACGCAACGCCGTTCACAAAAGAATCGCTCCTTTACCGCGAAATATTCGAAAAATATTATCCGGGTCAGGCGGAAATGATAAAAGATTTCTGGATGCCGAACAAAGAGTGGGAAGGCTGTAACGTCTCCGACCCCTCCGCAAGAGTTCTTTCGAACTACGGCGACAGCGGAAAATAAGATTTCATACCGGGGCATTTTTCAAAGAAATTGAAAAATGCCTTGACTTTTTTTCCGTTTTTTGATAAAATAGCATAGTCATCAAAATTACGGGGTGTTTTTCTTGAAATTTACGACTTTCAATATCAGAGGTGCATGGTATGCCGACGAGCAGAACGCACTTATCCACAGAATAGGAATGATATTCAAAAAACTCGACGATGAAAATCCCGATGTCGTTTGTTTTCAGGAAATGACCGAAAGTATCCGCGACTTTTTCAACGCTCATTTTCACGGACATACTATAATAGGTACGGGCAGAGAAGAAGACTACACCGGCGAGATGATGGCGATAATGATAAACAACGCCACAATCGAGCTTCTCGGTTTTGATACTTTCTGGCTCTCAAACGAACCCTATACTCCCGGTTCACGCTTTGACTGCCAGAGCGAATATCCGAGAATCTGCACCGTCGCTTTTCTTAAAGAAAAGGCAACGGGCAAGGTTTTCCGCGTTTATAATGTCCACCTCGATATTTTCGAAGACGCCGCTTATCTCGGTGTCCAAAAAGTGCTTAAAAGACTTTCGGACGATATGAAGAAAAGCGAAATGCCTTTTATTATGGCAGGAGATTTCAATGTCGCCCCGTCAAGCGAGACGATAAAACTTTGCTACGCAAATACCGACCCCGTTATGGTCGACCATACAAAGAAACTCACTCTTACCCGTCACGGCTTTATGAACCGCGGCGAAATGAAAAAAATAGATTATATCTTTACCGATGAAAATACGGCGAAAACAGTTTCCGAGCCCGACGTCTGGGACGATAAACTTGACGGAATATGGCTTTCCGACCATTTTCCGATATCGGTAACTTTAAGTTTATAATAACCGCGAAAGCGGTATATGCACCTGTGGCGGAACAGGCAGACGCGCCAGATTCAGGTTCTGGTCGGGGCGACTCGGTGCAGGTTCGATTCCTGTCAGGTGCACCAAAAATCGGCAAAACTCAAACGGGTTTTGCCGATTTTTACTTTTTCACTCTTCACTTTTCACTCTTCACTGAAAACCAGATTTCCGTTTTTTATTTTATCAAACCGAAGTCCCCGTGCACGCAACCGCAATAATAATAACGGATAAAAATGCAATAATAAAAGAGTAAATATTCCTCAGTTTCCAATGCTCCAATATATCTTTTTCTTCCTGCGAAACGGAAAGAGACTCTTGAATATTATAGAGGATTGCATTTGAAATCATAAAATGTAATGCGACGGGCATTATTCCTATACAAAGAATTCCGTCAAAGAAAATTCCTGCGATAATATCGGCGACGGCGTACACAAGGCTGATTGCCGTATCAACTTTATAATATTTCAGAACAAAAGCCGCTTTCCTGTTTGAAATCTTCGCTTTTTTATTTGTGCATTTCGGCTTTTTATTCTTTGCTTCGAGCTTTGCCCGTGCTGCCGAATATCT
>CAKSPP010000044.1 GCA_934481505.1 uncultured Eubacteriales bacterium | reverse complement strand
TTTTTTAACCGTGTCGATACTGTCGAAAACGGGCTCTTTATCTTCCTGCATATCCTTGTTATATGCAAGCGGAAGCCCCTTTAAGACCGTAAGAAGCGAGAACTGGTCGCCGTAAACTCTTCCGGTTTTTCCGCGGATAAGTTCCGCCATATCGCTGTTTTTCTTCTGCGGCATTATCGACGAACCCGTCGTAAACGCGTCGGAAAGCTCGACAAAGGAAAATTCCCAGCTTGACCAGAGGATAATTTCTTCGCAGAAACGCGAAAGGTGGGTCATTATAAGAGAGCAGGCGTTCATTATTTCGACCGCGAAATCCCTGTCGGAAACGGCGTCCATGCTGTTCTGCATAACATCTGAAAAACCGAGAAGAGAGGCTTCGTACTGTCTGTCGGTTGGATAGGTCGTTCCCGCAAGAGCACACGCTCCTATCGGCGACGAATTCATCCTTTTTGCGGCGTCTTCAATTCTGCCGATATCCCTTACAAACATCCACGCATAGGCAAGCAGATGGTGCGAAAAAACTATCGGCTGAGCCCTTTGCAGGTGGGTGTATCCCGGCATTATTGCGTCTTTATTTTGTTCCGCCTGATAAACGACGGAGGAAATGACTTTTTTAAGGAGAGAAACGATATTTTCACATTCGTCACGCAGATAAAGTCTGAAATCAAGGGCGACCTGATCGTTGCGGCTTCTTGCGGTATGCAGTTTTTTGCCTGCGTTGCCTATACGGGAAGTGAGTTCTCCTTCGATAAAGGTGTGAATATCCTCGGCGGTCATATCGATTTCGAGTTTTCCGCTTTCTATATCCGAAAGAATTTCTTCAAGCGAAGAAACTATCTTTTCGGCGTCGGACGCGGGAATGATATTCTGTTTTGCAAGCATTTTCGCGTGGGCAACCGAACCCGTGATATCCTGTTTATACATACGGCTGTCGACGGGAATCGACGAATTGAAATCGTCCGCTTCCTTGTTTATTTCGCCCGACGACCTGCCCGCCCAAAGTTTAGACATATCTTTCTCCTGTTATTTATTGTTCTTTTCTTTTACCTGAGCCTGAACCTTTATCGGAAGTCCGAAGAGGTTGATAAAGCCCGCGGCGTCCGCCTGGTTGTAAACATCGTCTTCGTCGAAGGTCGCGATTTCGGGGTCGTAGAGAGAATACGGACTCCAAACGCCTGCGTTTATCATGTTTCCTTTATAGAGTTTGAGACGAACTTTACCCGTTACGTTTTCCATTGCCTTATCGACGAAAGCGGAAAGGGCTTCGCGGAGAGGAGTATACCACTGTCCGTTATAGACAAGGTCGGCAAAGGTTATAGAAAGTTCCTGCTTCTTATGAGCGAGGTATTTATCGAGGCAGATGGTTTCGAGAACCGAAAGAGCTTTATAAAGAATAGTTCCGCCCGGGGTCTCGTAAACGCCGCGGCACTTCATGCCGACAAGCCTGTTTTCGACGATGTCGAGAAGACCGATACCGTTTTTGCCGCCGACTTCGTTGAGTTTCAAGATTATTTCTTTTGCACTCATTTTTTCGTCGTTAAGAGCTACGGGAACGCCCTTTTCGAAATCAAGGGTTATATAGGTCGGGACATCGGGAGCTGTTATCGGAGAAACTCCCATTTCGAGAAATCCTTCTTTTTCGTAGGTCGGTTCGTTTCCGGGATCTTCAAGGTCGAGACCTTCATGAGAAAGATGCCAGAGGTTCTTGTCTTTCGAATAGTTTGTCTCGCGGCTGATTTTAAGAGGAATGTTATGCTTTTCGGCATATTCTATCTCTTCTTCACGGCTCTTTATCGACCATTCACGCCAGGGAGCGATAATCGGCATATCGGGAGCGAAAGCCTTTATTGCAAGTTCGAAACGAACCTGGTCGTTTCCTTTTCCCGTGCAGCCGTGGCAGATTGCGTCGGCACCTTCGGCTTTTGCGATTTCAACGATTCTTTTTGCGATTATCGGACGTGCAAAGCTTGTTCCGAGAAGATATTCTTCATATTTTGCCCCGGCTTTTACGGTCGGGATAATATATTCGTTTACAAACTCGTCGGTAAGATCTTCGATATAGATTTTCGAAGCTCCGGTCTTTATCGCTTTTTCTTCAAGACCTTCGAGTTCCGACGCCTGACCGACGTTTCCCGAAACGGCGATAACTTCGCAGTTATTGTAGTTTTCCTTTAACCAGGGAATTATTATAGATGTGTCAAGTCCGCCGGAATAGGCAAGAACGACTTTTTTGATATTTTCTTTTTTCATTTTCCGCACCTCGTAATTTGTTTTATGCGGATATTATACACGGAAAGTCGATATTTGTCAATAATTATACAGTTTTTGTGCATATTATTTCACAAATTCGTTTTTGCGGCAAGCGGATTTTTCCGCATAACCGCAAGGAATATTCGAAAAATCACAAAAGGACATAAAAATACGGACTTTTGCATAATTCTTTCTTTTATGCAAAAGTCCGATTGATTATTTTCTTATTCCGACATCGGAAATATCAAATCCGACAAAGCCGACGGAGAACGCCGGAGAGTTTTCTGAAAGGGCGAAATCGCCGTTTTCGGGGTCTCTGAAAAGAGGATCCGCGACAACCGAGCCTTCTTCCATTCCCCTTTCTTTGATTTCGGAAATGTTTCTGAAACCGTCTTCGTTTATATAGACGACGTTTTCTTTTCTTTCGGAATCGAAGATAAGGTTATTGCGGCAGATGAAGTTCGGATCGTCAAGCTGCGGCTTTTCAAAACGGTGAACGGGAACGCCCGACGTATATATAATATTGTTTTCGTAAATGTTGCCGAGGTGCTTTTCGGGGAGGGTAACTCTCATAATTTCGCAGCCGGCTTTCGCGAAGATGTTGTTTCTTATAAGGTTCGAAGTTCCGTAATTCATATGGTAGCAGTTTTCGGAAACATCGTAGCAGACATTGTTTTCGACGGTTATTCCGCTGCTGCCCTCGTCGTTATAGATTGCCCAGCCGCCGTATTCGAGACTTTTGACATCGTGGATAAGGTTATAGGAAACGACGGTTCCGGGTTGAGCACCGAGCAGATAAATTCCGCCCATATCGGAAAGCACGCCCTGACCGATATTGTGAATATGGTTTTTCGAAATGAGATTGTCCCTTGAAACGTTGGGTTTGTACCCCCAAGTCCAGCCGACCGAGATTCCGGTATAGAAAAGGTCGGTTATATGATTATGTGTTATCTTGCAGTTAAAGGAATTCTTGACGAGGATTCCGCAAGCCGAAAGATAGCGTCTGCCGCATCTTTCAATAAGGTTATCGGAAATTTCTATATTATGGGTGCGGCTGACTTCCCGTCTGCCCATTTCGCCGCCGTCAACCTTTACGCCGCCGGCACCTCCGTCATAGAATACATTTTTAAGAATTTTTATATCGGAGCAGGAATTTCCGACATTTATTCCGTGAAGTCCGTAATTTTCAAAAACGCAGTTTTCGAAAGTGATATTTTTGCAAGCGTAGATATTTGCGGTTCCCGAAGCGTTCGAAACGCCCTGTGCGTCGGAGGCTGACTGTCTCGGTTCTTCGTTGCCGAAAACGTCTTTTGTGCTTCCGTAGTCGCCGCGTGTATTTTTGAATTTGATGTTGCTTACGCGGATACTGCGGCAGTAGGCGTCTTTATCGGGTTCGCCGCCGATATCGATAAGGGAATGTATTTCGGGAGCGTAAGCCGAGATATTTTCAAAATCTCCGTTTTCGGGGATATAATAGACCATTCCGTTTTTGCGGTCGAGATACCATTCGCCCGGCTTTGAGAAAGTCGACGGAACGTTTTCGAGATAATACTGAAAATTATGGGTAATATTAAAACGGGAGTAATATTTCATTACGAGTTTGCCCGTTTCTCTGTCGTAGCTTTCGATCGGGGTATGTTCGTCTATCCAATAGTGGCAGAAGCTTAAAATGCAGTCTTCGATATTTTCGACGGGGTTGAGGTCTTCTTTTTTGGCGATAAACCATTTCGAAAAATCGTAAAGTCCCTCGCCCTTGTCTTCCGCTTCGACAATCTTGAAAAAGCCGCTTTCGGGATATCTCGAAAGTTTCGCTCTTTTTCCGTTGACATAGAGGTCGGTAAAGTTCCATTCGCCTTTTTTGACATCTTCGACATAAGCTCCAAGACACTCGATGCCGTTAAAGGTCGTCTTTTCAAATCCCGTTATCTTTCTGCCGCCGTTTAAAATTACTTCTTCGCCCTTATACGGTTCAAGCGTCAGATTTGACGCGGGATAGCCTATCGAAACGGGAGCTTTGAGGAAATATTCTCCGCCGACAATTTTTATCGTCAGCGGCTGCAACGCACCTCCGCCGCGGATTTCATTTACGGCAGTCAGAGCCTCTTCAAAAGAAAAAAACGGGCCGTCGTTCCCTCTCCCCGTAGGCTCGGGGTAATATCCGTTATATTTTTTACCGTCGTTTTTATTCGAAACGTAAAGCGTTGAAACTTCAAAAAATCTCATAACAATATCCCTTTCTTAATTATTTCAATCATAGCAAAAAAATCGCTTGATGTCAAGAAACGACAGCGGATTTTCGATATTTGTCAAAAGGGGTTGCAATAAACGGCGAAATATGGTAAAATATATTGAATAAACACTTTAAGGAGAAAAGAATTATGGTTAAGATAGAAATGGAAAACGGCGGAGTAATAACTCTTGAGCTTTACCCCGACAAAGCACCGAAAACGGTTGCGAATTTCGAAAAGCTCGTCAAAGAGGGTTTTTACGACGGACTTATTTTCCACCGCGTAATTTCCGGCTTTATGATTCAGGGCGGAGACCCGACAGGCACCGGAATGGGCGGCTCGGAAGAGGAAATTCCCGGAGAATTCGCGGCAAACGGTTTTGAAAACCCCGTTTCTCATGTCAGAGGAGTAATTTCAATGGCAAGAACCAACGACCCGAATTCCGCAAGTTCGCAGTTCTTTATTATGCACAAAGACGGAACTTTCCTTGACGGTCAGTACGCAGCATTCGGGAAAGTCGTTGACGGAATAGAAGTCGTTGACGAAATAGCGGAAGTCGAAACAAACGCCATGGATAAACCGCTCAAAGAGCAGAAAATCAAAAAGGCAACAATAATATAGGCGATTCACCTTTTAAGGTTCGCAATATAAATTAAAAATTTTGAAGATACGGTTTTGAAAAGTTGTAAACTGAGTAGATGCAGGAATCCGGTTCGAATCCGGAACAACCGCCATTACTGTATTTGACGGCATAATTGCAGTCATAAGTCAGACCCTCCGTATCTTCGGTTCACGCTTTATGGTGGGAGGAGCACAACCTTTTTCGGGCTGTGCTCTTTTTTTCGGGCTGAACCGCAAAAGAAAAGGAGAGTAAAAATGAAAAACAACGCAAAGAAAATCATCTCGTTTGTTCTCTGTTTCGTTTTCGTCTTTTCGCTCTTGCCGTTAAACGCGGCTGAAAGCACCGATCTTGAAATCGGAACGCCCGATGAAATGCGGCAGTTTGCCGACAGAGTAAACGCAGGTGAAACATTTGAAGGTCAGACGGTAATTTTGACCGCGAATATCGATCTCGGCGGCAAAGAAAATCCATGGACGCCGATAGGAAGCAAATCCGCACAGTTCAAAGGCACATTTGACGGAGGCTATCACGTCATTTCCGGACTTTATGTCTCGGGAACGACATATTCGGGTCTTTTCGGAAACGTAAGCGGCGGAACGATAAAAAACACCGTAGTCGAAGGCAAAGTTTCGGGAACGAGCAATGTCGCGGGAATTGTCGCATATCTTAACGGCGGCAGAATCGAAAACTGCGGAAACAGAGCCGAAATTTCGGGCGGCAGTGCGGTCGGCGGCGTTGCGGGATACCTTAACGGTGCCTGCACGGTTTCTTCTTGCTTTAACACCGGAAGCGTTTCGGGGTCTACAGGCTATATCGGCGGCGTTACCGGTCAGCATTGGAGAGCGGGAGAAGTCGACGGCTGCTATAACACGGGTTCGGTTTCGGGTCCCGCGTCGGTCGGAGGGATTTCCGGCGGACACAAGGCAAGCAGCCCCGTAATAGCAAATTGCTTTAACGCGGGAAATGTTTCGGGTTCGGGTTCGAACGTCGAATCGGTTCTCGGAGCGGGAAGATCATCAACAACAAACTGTTTTTATATAAACGGAACGGGTTCCGACAGCAAAGGTTCGACCGCGGTTTCTTCTTTTTCGGAAGCTTCTCTTTCGGAATATTTCACCGAGGAAAACGGTCTTCCCTCGCTTCTTTGGGAAAGCAAAATAGACGCGTCCGCCCCCGTAACGGCGGCATTTACCGAAAAAACCGAGCTTTCCGCAAAGCTTGCCGAATATATCAAAGCGGCTTTTTATGCGGCGAAAACCGAAGCGGGCGTCTCGGGAGCCCTTTTAGGCGACAAAAACTATAAATCGGGAGCAAGCTCGACGGGAACCGACTGGCTCGCTCTTGCGATGGGTCGTTTCGGTCTTATAAAGGAAGACGGAAGCGTTTTTCACATAACCGACGACGGCACGGGATATGACGATTATCTCGCGGCGATGAAAACATATATAGAAACGACTTACGCAAATAACAACGGAATTCTGCACAGAATAAAAGCTACCGAATGGCACAGAGCGGCGGTAACCGTAGCGGCTCTCGGCGGCGACGTAACAAAAGTAGGCAAATATAAAGAAAACGATATAGACCTTATTGCCGACGGAAGCTATGACTGCGTTATCGCGGCAGGTCCCGGTGCACAGGGAATAAACGGCTGGATCTGGGGTCTTATTTCGCTTGACGCACAGAGAACCGAAGTTCCCGAAAACGCAAAATACACAAGAGAAAGATTTATAACCGAAATTCTTAAAATGCAGCTCGCGGACGGCATGGGAGCAAACAAATACGGCGGCTGGGTTCTCGGCGGTTACGGTTCTTCTTCCGACGTCGATATAACAGCAATGGCAATTCAGTCACTCGCCCCCTACTACACCGACGACACGGCTTATACATATGAAAACCAGAACACGGGCGAAACGCTGACAAAGACCGTAAAGGAATGCGTCGACGAAGCCCTTGACAGACTCGGCAGAATGATGAACGAAAACGGCGGATTTGTTTCGTGGAACACCGAAAACTCCGAAAGTATCGCACAGGTCATCGTCGCTCTTACCGCGGTAGGCATCGACCCCGCGACCGACAGCCGTTTTATTTCTTCGACGGGAAAAACTCTGCTTGACGGACTTCTCCGTTTCAGACTGTCGTCGGGCGGCTTTTCGCACATTCTTTCCTCGGGCTTTAACTCAATGGCAAACGACCAGGCGACATACGCCCTCGTTTCATATTGGAGATTTGAAAACGGTCTCCGTTCGCTTTACGATATGGTGCCCGAAATGACAAAAGACTCCGCAGAAAAAACCGAAGCGGCAACCAAGGCAATTTCGGAAATTCCCGAACCGGGAGCAGCCGATTTCAAAGAAAAAATCAAAATCGCACTTACAGCTTATGAATCGGTTGAAAAAGCCGACAGACGCTATGTAAAGAACCACACTCTTCTTTCTTCCTATCTCGAACTTATCGGAGGAAAAGAAAACCTCGACAACGACGAGCGGTACCTGATTTCCATTTCGGTCGTTTCTTCTCCCGACAAAACCACATATTACGAAAACGAATATTTCGACAAAACGGGGCTTGTTATCAAAGGCTTTTACAGTGACGGGAACTCTGTCGAAATAACCGACTACACCCTTTCGCAGAACAGAGCTTTCTCGCTCGGAACACCATCCGTTACCGCAGTTTACGGAATATTCTCGGTTGAAATTCCCGTAACGGTTCTTGAAATAATGCCTTGGGACGGAAACGGAACCGAAGAGTCTCCGTACCTTATAAAAACGGCGGAAGACCTCGAAAACCTCGGAACAAAAGTAAACAGCGGACATATGTTCACCGGCGTTTATTTCAAAATGGCGGCGGATATCGATATGTCAGACTTCCCCGACAGACTTCCGATAGGTTCTTCATCTTCAAGACAGTTTGACGGAATATTCGACGGCGACGGCTATTCGATATATAACCTCACCTCAAAAAGAGGCGGACTTTTCGGATATGTCTGCAAATATGCGGTAATCAAAAACGTAACAATTGCAAGCGGCGAAATAGGTTCTTCAAACCTTTCCTTTATGGGGGCTGTTGCAAATTGGAGCAACGGTGCGGACTTTATAAACTGTAAAAACGCAGCGACCGTCTACGGTTCGGGCTATTCGGGAGGAATTGTCGGAACGGTAAGAGACGGCGGCGAAAGCGTTATTTCGGGTTGTGTAAACACCGGTAACATTTACGGAAGAGACACAGCTGTCGGCGGAATCGTCGGACATCTTGACACTTCAAGACAGTCGACATCTGTAAACGTAACGATTGAAAACTGCTATAACCGCGGAGAGATTTCAGGACGGAGTGCCGTCGGCGGTATTGCCGGAAAACTCCAGGACGGACATAAAATCATTAACTGCTATAACATAGGAAAAGCAAACGCAGGCGTAGTCGACGAAATGACAAGCGACAACATTGTTGAAAATTCCTATTATAATTCCGAAGTTTCGGGCGGAGACACAGGAAATGCAAAAACTCCCGACGAAATGAAAACGAAAGAATTTTTGTCTCTTCTCGGCTCTTCTTTCAAGGAAGACAGATATGACCTCGAAAACGGCGGATATCCCCTGCTTTATTGGGAGAAAACCGAAGACGCCGACAATATCGACGAAGTAATTTCGGCAATCGAAAATCTTGACGGAGAAGAAAGCATAATTTACGCAAGAGCAAGATTCAACAGCCTTCCCGAAGGACTTAAACTGTATATAAC
>CAKSPP010000043.1 GCA_934481505.1 uncultured Eubacteriales bacterium | reverse complement strand
ATCTGCGGCTTATTTTCGCAAACTTCATCGGCGGAAGCGTCGCTTTCGTTATTGTCTGGTTTGGCAGAATAAGCGTCGGAATATGGCAGAGTATTTCCCTTGTCGCGATAGCAACTCTTGTTGAACTTTTCCTGCGGTTTATCTATCAGTGCAAACATCAGCGGAAACACCTGTCGAAAAAAGAAGATTACAAATATGTCGTTATAGTCGGTGCGGGAACGATAGGAACAATGCTTGCCCGCGAACTTCTCTATAACAGAAATTCAAAATATAAGCCTTACTGTTTCGTCGATATCGACAAACGCAAAATAGGCAACAAAGTAATGAATATGTCGGTTCTTGACGGAAACGACGACAAAATAATTTCGGTAATAAAATCGCTTCCCGTTTCAGCCGTTATTCTTGCTTTTTCGGAAAACAAAGGCAGCCGCATTGAAAAACTTTACGCGAAATATTCCCGGACGGGACTTGAAATAAAAGTTTACGACTATCCTTTCGGTGAGGGAAAAACCTCCGCCGGCGGAAGGCGTATTTTAAGAGAACTTCGGATCGAAGATTTGCTTTTTCGCTCTCCCGTCGTTCTTGAAAAAGACGCCCTTTCGGAATATTATTCGGGAAAAACAATTCTTGTCACCGGGGGCGGCGGCTCGATAGGCAGCGAACTCTGCCGTCAGATAGCCTCTCTTTCCCCGAAAAAACTCGTAATTCTCGATATTTACGAAAACAACGCTTACGATATTCAGCAGGAACTCAAAATGCGTTACGGCTCTTCTCTCGATCTTTCGGTCGAGATAGCGTCGGTTCGCGACAGAGTCCGTTTGGAAGAAGTTTTTGAATTTTACAGACCGCAGATAGTTTTCCACGCAGCGGCTCATAAACACGTTCCCTTAATGGAGGGTAACCCCGCCGAAGCTGTTAAAAACAACTGTATGGGAACGAAAAACGCCGCCGACCTTGCGGAAAAATACGGCGTTGAAAAGTTTATTCTTATTTCCACCGATAAAGCGGTCAATCCGACAAACATCATGGGAGCGTCGAAACGCGTCTGCGAAATGATAGTCCAGTGCCGCAGAGACAGCAGCACCTCTTTTGCCGCCGTCAGGTTCGGAAATGTTCTCGGTTCGAACGGCTCGGTCGTTCCTCTTTTCAAAAAGCAGATAGAGGCGGGCGGCCCCGTAACGATAACCGACAAGCGTATAATAAGATACTTTATGACCATAAGCGAGGCTTGCAGCCTGCTTTTGCAGACGGGTCTCCAAGCCGAAAAGGGCGAACTTTTCGTCCTTGATATGGGCAAACCCGTAAAGATAATAGACCTTGCGGAAAATATGATAAAGCTTGCGGGATTTACCCCGTATGTGGATATAGATATCAAAGAGATCGGGCTGCGTCCCGGTGAAAAGCTTTATGAAGAGCTTCTCGTAAAAACCGAGAAGACCGAAATCAGCACTCATAATATGATTTTCGTCGAAAAGGACGAGCCTCTTTCGAGAGAGGAAGTCGACAGACGGCTTGAAACTCTTTGCACCGCCGTCAGAGAAGACACCGAAGAAAACGGCTTTGCAAAAGTCAGAGAGGCATTTTTTAAGGTGGTTCCGTCGTATAAAAAGCCCTGCGAGGTGAACGGAGCCTGCGAAACGGAAAAGAATGGAGACTAATCGAGTGAAAAGAAAAGAGAAAATAGTGGATATCGATATCTTGCAGATACTCAAAACTCTGTGGGAAAAGGCGTGGGCGATAATTCTTTCCGCCGCAATTTTCGCAGGGGCTGCGTTTCTGTGGACATACTATCTTATCCAGCCGAAATACGAAGCGGATGTAATGTTCTATGTCAATAACACTTCCATTTCGGTAGGCAATGTCGGAGTGAGCATTTCTTCTTCCGACCTTACCGCGGCACAGAAGCTTGTCAATACCTATGTCGTTATCCTCAAAACAAGAATGACGCTTGACGACGTAATAAAAGAATCGGGGGTCGATATGTCCTATGCCGAACTTTCGGGACATATTTCCGCGAAAGCCGTGAACTCGACCGAGGTTTTCAAAGTCGTCGTTTGGGATCACGACCCGTATCAGGCGGAAAATATCGCAAACACCATTGCACGGATTCTTCCCGACAAAATAGCGTCGGTCGTTGACGGAAGCTCGGTTAAAATCGTCGAAACCGCCGTCGTGCCGACCCACCGTTCTTCTCCGAGCTATTCGAGAAACACCATGATAGGTTTTCTTATCGGTGCCGTTCTTGCAATGATAATCATTCTGATAGCAAAATATTCCGATCCTTATATAAAGAACGAAGAATATATCACTCAGAATTACGACCTGCCGCTCCTTGCGGTAATTCCGAAAGTGAGAAACGATTCGGACGGAAAATATTCCTATTCATATAACAGCTATAACCGAGACCGACACTAAAAGGAGAAAGATATGAAAAATACCCAGAAGCCCGAAAATGTCGCGGATATCCACAACTCGGATTCGATTCTCGGTCCGAATATGAACTTTGCGACCGCCGAAGCTTTCAAACTTTTAAGAACGAATATTTCCTTTTCTCTTCCGGACGAAGATTCCTGCCGCGTTATCGGCGTTACAAGCTCCATTCCCGGAGAGGGAAAAACCTTTACATCGATAAACCTTGCCTATTCGATAGCCCAGACCGATAAAAAAGTCCTGCTTATCGAGGGCGATATGAGACTCCCGACAATTGCGAGAATTACGGGGCTTTCGCCGACTCCCGGTCTTTCAAATCTTCTTGTCGGGCTCGATCAGAAAATAAAAGTGACTCAGCTTTTCGAAGGACTTTCGGTTCTTGTTTCGGGAGACGTTCCCCCGAACCCGTCGGAACTTCTGACTTCCAAAAGAATGGGAGCTCTCATAGAAACGATTTCCGAAAAATATGATTATATCATAATTGACCTCCCGCCGGTAACAAGCGTTTCGGACGCACTTGTCGTCTCAAAATACGTCAGCGGAATGATTCTTGTCGCAAGACAGAATTACGCCTACCGTGCGGCGTTTGCCGAAACCGTCCGACAGTTTGAACAGGTCGGGGCAAAAATCCTCGGCGTAGTCTTCAATTACGCCGCATCTTCTTCCGGGAAATACAGCAAGAAGTATAAGAAGTACGGAAAATATTACGCTAAATACTATAAGGAATATAAACGCTCTTACGAAGAGGGCGAAAATGAAGACCGATGAACGTTATCGACTTCCATTCCCACATTCTCCCGAAAATGGACGACGGCAGCCACAGCACCGACGAGTCTCTGAAAATGCTTCGTATGGAGGCTGAGGCAGGAATAAAAACCGTTGCCGTCACCCCGCATTTCTATGCCGAACTTGATACTCCCGAAACCTTTCTGAAAAGAAGGTCGGAGGCTCTCGCAAGGCTCGAAGAAAAACTTACCGACGACCTGCCGAAGATCCTTTCCGGTGCGGAAGTCGCATATTTCGAGGGAATGAAAAACTGCGAAATGCTCGGCGAAATGACGATAGGGCAGACGGGGCTTCTCCTTATCGAAATGCCGATAGGCGGCTGGACGGAAAGAATGTTTTCCGAAATAATGCAGC
Organism: uncultured Eubacteriales bacterium; assembly: GCA_934481505.1. Taxonomy (GTDB): domain Bacteria; phylum Bacillota; class Clostridia; order Oscillospirales; family UBA644; genus Geddesella. The sequence continues at coordinate 5,426 of CAKSPP010000043.1, read as the reverse complement.
TTGCCGAAATCTTGAAGATAACGCCGCTGCTTGCCCATGTCGACCGCTATAATGTTTCCCGCAGCGAAACCGCATTGCTTAAAAAATTCGTTATGAACGGCGGACTTATTCAGGCAAACGCAAGCTCGTTTCTGCATTTCGCGACCGCAGGCAAGATGATAAAGATGATAAACGGAAATCTTGTTCATCTCCTCGGCTCCGACTGCCACAATATTTCGACCCGTCCACCAAACCTCGGAGCGGCGGTCGAGAAAATAATGAAAAAGGCAGGACCCGCCCCCATTACTCTGATAGAAGCGGCTCAGTCTCGGATTATTAACCGATGAAAAGGCTCAACATACAACACGAAATTTATAAAGAAAGGTGAAACCATCATGAAAAAGGTAATTTCTATCATTATGACCGCAGTTATCCTTGCGACGTTTGCACTTCCGACCTTTGCGGCGGAATCTTCTTTCGTCGAAAGTATTACAGTAAAACCGGCTCCCGAAGTCGTTGTGGCTTCTATTGTAGACCGCAATAACAATAAAAAAGAAGATGTAACCGCAGATCAGCTTATCGTCACCCCCTATCGCCCCGGCGAAGAGAGCGACATTCAGAAAGAACTGCATACCGTATATGATGAAATCGACAAGAACGGAGCTTCCGCAATCTTCTCCGACGAAGACGCGGCTTCCGTCAAAAAAGACGGTCTCAAACTCGATAAACTCGTCGTTTCCGACCTTTTTGATATTTTCTACACAAAAGAAAACACTCTTTCGGAAAACCATAAACTCAATATAACCTTCCAGACAAAACTCGATCTTAAAAAGAAGAGCGTTGTCGTTATGGTAAAACATAACGGAACATGGATGAGAGTTCCCGCAAGCGATGTGAAACTTCTTGAAAACGGACGCATAAACGTCTCTTTCTCGAAGATAAGTCCTGTAGTTTTCCTTATCGAAGACACCCCGTCGAAAACTTCCGATACGATTTCTCTTGTCGTTTGGTCGGTTGTCGCTGCGGCGTCCCTTGCGGCAATGGTTCTCATTGTTGTTTTCAGAAGCAAATCAAAAAAATCAGAAAATTGACGGTATAAAAAATGAAAAAGTCGTCCGTATCTCCGAAACTTAAAGTTTTGGCTTTTACTCTTGCGGCAATCCTCTTTCTGTTTTCGCTTTATAAGATAGCGACTGTGCTTGAATTCCGATTCGAAAGCCCGATTTCAGACGGCGGTTCTTCGAGAGTAATCGAATTTGAAGGAATTAAATATATCCCGGACGGAAATGTGATTTCGGTACTTCTTATGGGGATTGACGCCGACGGAGAAGTTTCGGACAGCGGATCATACAGAAACGACGGACTTGCCGATTTTATCGGAGTCGCCGCGTTCAATATAAGAGAAAAAACATGCACCGTTCTGCACATAAACCGCGATACGATGACGGATATGAACGCTCTCGGTCTCGGCGGCTCGGTCGTCGGCACAGTAAACGCACAGATCGCCCTTTCCCATTCTTACGGCAGCGGTCTTGAAGACAGCTGTATAAATACAAAAGGTGCGGTCTCTAAACTGCTTTACAATATCGTTATTTCAAATTATATTTCGCTTAATATGGACGGGCTTCCCGTTCTCAACGACCTTGTCGGCGGAGTCGAAGTGACTCTCGACGACGATCTCACAGCCGTCGACCCCGCTTTGAAAAAGGGCGAAACCGTTCTTCTTAACGGCGAACAGGCTGTGAAATTCGTCCGTGCCCGTTATGCGGTCGAAAATCAGACGAACCTTGAAAGAATGTCAAGACAGAGACAGTATATGGATTCGTTTTATTCGGTTTTCACAAAGGAACTTACGGACGAAAAAATCAATATGAACGAAGTTTTCGATAAAATCGAGCCTTATATGGTGACCGATTGCAACACCGGCGTTGTTTCGATGCTTTCGGATAAAATCAAAAACTACGAATTCAAAGGCGTTGTTTCCGTTTCCGGTAAAACCGAAACGGGAGAAGACGGCGTTGAATTCTATCCCGACGAAACGGAACTGAAAAGAACCGTTCTCGATATTTTCTATAAGCCGGAATAAAAAAATTTTCGGCGGAAGGAACTTTGCTTTGGCAGAGTTCCTTCCCCTTGTCTTAGGCAGAGAGTCGCAACCTTTTGTCGCTGCCCATATTTCATTTTTAAGGAAACATTTATGCTGCCCTATTTTATTCTTCTTATCGTTCCCGGAATTGCATATTTTTGTTTCAGGCATTCCCCGAAACACGAACAGGCAGACCGCCGTACTCTGACGGTCTTTTTCGTCCTGCTTTATTTGCTGCTTGCACTGAGACACAACACCGTCGGAAACGATTATGAGACATATCGCTATTATTTCGAAACTATCGGCGATATGGATTGGAGCGGCGTTTTTTCTGTCAATATAGAGCTCGGATACGCCCTGCTCAACAAAATCGTTTCCGTTTTTACCGATAATTTCCAATGGTTTATTGCGGTTTCTTCGGCGATTATCATTCTGCCCGTGTGGTATGTATACCGAAAATATCTCGAAGACGCCCCGATGACGATTCTTCTTTTTATAAATACCGACCTTTTTGTCATGTTTTTTTCTGGAATCCGTCAATCGATTTCCGTTTCTCTCGGATGTTTGGCGTTTATTTTCGTCAAAGAAAAGAAATGGGTAAAATACCTGCTGACGGTCGCTGTGGCTATACTTTTCCATCAGTCGGCGTTCATTTTGCTTCTTTTATATCCCGTGTGCCACTACCGTCTGCGTAAAAAATCGCTTTATTATCTTCTGCCGGCATATCTCGTCCTTATCATTTTCAACAGACAGATTTTCTCTGCCTTTTTAAGTATTTCCGGCGTGTATTCAAACTATCGTATGTCCCAGACGGGAGCATATACATCGATTATTTTGTTTGCCATATTCTCCGTTTATTCGATAGTTATCCCCGACGAAAACAAACTCGACAAAACGGGGAAAATGCTCCGCAACATAATGCTGCTTTCTCTTGCGTTGGTAATGTTTGCACCTGTGCATATGCTTGCAATGCGACTGAATTATTATTTTATCATATTCATGCCGCTGCTCATCCCGAAAATTGTCAAATACCACGATGAAAAACAGGAAAAGCTGACGCAGATCTCAAAGGTCGTTATTTTGGTGTTCTTCACCTGCTACTTTTTCTATTTCGGATATTCCTGTATGCAGTCGGGTGCGGGGCTTCATTCTTTCCCGTATCACTTCTTCTGGGAGGCTGTCTGATGAAAGTCGTTCAGATAAACGAGACCTGCGGCGTCGGAAGCACGGGAAAAATCTGCGAAGCGATAAGCAAACTGCTTAACGAAGAAAATATCGAAAATTATATAATCTATCCCGTAAAGGGCGACGGTTACCCGTTTTCAATATCCGTCGCAAACAGAAATTATATAAAAATTCAGGCTCTGAAAAGCCGTATTTTCGGAAATTACGGCTTCAATTCAAACCGTGCGACCGAAAAAATAATCGCAAATCTCGAAGAAATAAAGCCCGATATCGTTCATCTTCATAATCTTCACGGGCATATCTGCAATCTCGAAACGCTTTTTGACTATCTTAAAAATAAAAATATAAAAATCGTCTGGACTTTCCACGACTGTTGGGCGTTTACAGGCTATTGCATGCACTTTGTCGCCGAAAACTGCGAAAAGTGGGAAACGGGCTGCGAAAACTGCCCCGTTTTCAGGAATTACAGTTGGTTTTCCGACCGCAGCAAAACGCTTTATAAAAGGAAAAAGAGTATTTTCGAAAAAAACAATATCACGGTTGTCACCCCGTCCGAATGGCTTGCTGATCTTGCAAAAAGGTCTTTTGCCGGAAACGACGTGAGAGTAATAAACAACGGAATAAAGTTGTCGGTTTTCCGCCCGACCGAAAGCGATTTCAGGGAGAAACACGGTATTACAAAAACCGATTTTATGATTTTGTGCGTTGCCGATAACTGGGGCGGGAAAAAAGGAACGGACGACCTGCGACAGGTTGCCGAAACATTCGGAAACGGCTTCAAGCTTGTCGCTGTCGGAACAGGCTCCGACGGACTTTCGGAAAAAATTCTCCGTCTGCCGAGAACACAAAGCCAAGAAGAACTTGCCGAAATATATACCGCCGCCGACCTTTTTATCAACCTTACGCATGAAGATACTTTCCCTACCGTAAATATTGAAGCTTTGGCGTGCGGAACGCCCGTGCTTACATATCTTACGGGCGGCAGCGGCGAAATGGTTGACAATAGCTGCGGCTCGGGCGTTGAAACGGGCGACATTGATGCGTTTTTGCGTGAAATAAAAAGAATTTCAGCTGAAAGACCGTATACTGCGGAAAATTGCGTAAAAAAAGCCTCGGCTTACGCCGACACCGAAAAATTTGAGGAATATGTTTCTCTTTATAAAGAACTTGTCGGAGAAAAAAGGTAATGAAAACCGTATTTATTTCCAACTATTTCAATCATCATCAGTGTCCGTTTTCGGACGCAATGCAGAAATACACCGAGGGAAACTATACCTTTGTCTCGACCGGCGAAATGCCCGAAATGAGAAGAAATCTCGGCTATAAGGAAACGACGAGGGACTATGTAAAGAAAATCGGCGACGCCCAAAAAGAAATCGACGAAGCCGAAGTCATTATCGGAAGTTCTTTTTCAAAAGAAATGCTTGAAGCCGCACGAAAGGGAGAAAAAATCCTCTTCCGTTGCACGGAGCGTTTTTTCAAAATGACATCCTCTCCGCTTTTGCGGCTGCCTCGATTTATAAGACAGCACAGAGCTTTTCCCGAAAACGCCGGGATATATCTTCTTTGTGCGAGTGCTTATACTTCCGCCGACGCCGCGTCTCTCGGACTTTGCAGAAACCGTGCGTATAAATGGGGCTATTTCCCAGAAGCGAAAAACCATAACATACAAGAACTTATTTCAAAAAAAGATAAAACCGAAATTCTCTGGTGCGGAAGATTTATTTCCTGGAAACACCCGGACGATGCACTTGCCGCTGCCGAGAAATTGAAAAACGACGGAATTCCTTTTACTCTTAAATTCGTCGGTGCAGGGGAAACGGAAGAAGAACTCCGCTTTCTCGCAAAGGAAAAAGGTCTTGAAAACAATGTCGTTTTTCTCGGAAATATGCACCCCGAAGAAGTCAGAACCGAAATGGAAAAAGCTTCGGTTTTTATAACGACCTCCGATTTTCAGGAGGGTTGGGGAGCTGTGCTTAACGAGGCGATGAACAGCGGGTGTGCCGTTGTCGCGTCCCATGCCGCAGGCTCGACCCCGTTTCTTGTAAAAGACGGCGAAAACGGCTTTATTTATAAGTCGGGAGATGTAAATTCCCTTTATGAAAAGATAAAAAAGCTGCTTTTATCCCCCGAGCTTTCCGAAGAATTCGGCGAAAAAGCGTATAAAACGATTGCC
>CAKSPP010000042.1 GCA_934481505.1 uncultured Eubacteriales bacterium | reverse complement strand
ATGAAAAAGAACAGCATTTTCTAAAAAAAGAACATCGTCATTTTAGTTGTCGCGTTCGTATTTCTCGCGGCGGCGATAGTTGCGGCAATATTCATCTGCAAAACAATGTTTGCAAACGACGCTAACATTCAGATATCGTCTTCCGTAAATGCGGAAAATACCGTGGCATATCTCACCGAGCAGAAAGCCGAAGAGGAAAGAAAAGCCGCGGAAGAAGCCGCAAAGAAAGCGGAAGAAGAGAAAAAGGCCGCGGAAGAAGCCGCAAAAAAGGCAGAAGAAGAAAAGAAAGCAGCTGAGGAAAAAGCAGCAAAAGAGGCTGCAAACAAAAATACAAGCTCTTCTTCAAAAACCGACAGTGCGACTTATCAGGAATACCTCAAATGTATGGAAAAGGTAAACGAGCTTGAAAAAACCCTTTCTTCCGACCCGTCGGCATGGAATATGATTCTCTGCAACCCGACCCACCCCCTGCCCGACGGCTATATCGAAAACATAAAACTCAAAAGCATTTTCGAAACGAAATATAAAGTAGACGAAAGAATCTGGTATAATGTCAAGGCGATGTTCCTCGCTGCAAAAATGGACGGCATAAACCTCACGATGGTTTCGGCGTTCAGAGACATCGCTCTTCAAACAAGAAACTTCAACAACAAGAAAAAATCCTACATAAACAGCGGAATGAGCGAAGAAGCGGCATACGCGAAAACCGCGACGATAATTGCCGTTCCCGGAACAAGCGAACATCATACCGGGCTTGCCCTCGATATTCTCTGTTCTTCCTACGGTTCTCTTACCGCAGGTTTTGATCAGACAAAAGCTTACAAATGGCTTAACGAACACTGCACCGAATACGGCTTTATCATGAGATATGCAAAAGATAAACAGTCCGTCACAAAGATAATTTACGAACCGTGGCATTACCGCTTTGTCGGAATAGCAAACGCGAAAAAAATAGCGGCGACGGGACTTTGCTACGAAGAATATCTCGGAATAACCGACTGACAGGAGTAAAAAATGAAATTACAGGAATCAGGCGAAATGTACCTGGAAACAATATATGTACTTTCCGAAAAGAATCCGATCGTAAGAGCAATCGACGTCGGAGAGTATATGGGATATTCAAAGCCGAGCGTCAGTCGTGCCATGTCCATTCTCAAAAAAGGCGGATTTGTCAAAACCGACGATTTCGGGGCACTCTCTCTTACCGACGCGGGACGCGAAGTCGCGGAAACGATGTATGAAAGACACACACTGCTTTCGGCGTTTCTTTCGTCGATAGGCGTTTCCTCAGACACCGCAACCGAAGACGCCTGCAAGATCGAACACTATATCTCGGCGGAAACTTTTGACGCCATAAAAGAATTTGTGCACAAAATGGAGAAAGAAGGAAAATAAATGAGCGAATGCAGCCATAACTGCGAGAGCTGTTCGAGCAAATGCTCCGAGGCTCCCGAAAGTCTGCTTGAAAAAACAAACGACCTTTCACACGTTAAAAAGGTCATCGCCGTAATGAGCGGAAAGGGCGGCGTAGGGAAATCCCTTGTCACCTCAAAGCTTGCCGTAACCGCACGCAGAGCGGGATATAAAACCGCAATTCTTGACGCGGATATCACAGGTCCCTCCATTCCGAAAGCGTTCGGACTTGAAGGCAAAAGAGCCGCGGCAAGCGATATCGGACTTTTCCCTGTTCAGACATCTACCGGGATTTCGGTAATGTCCCTTAATCTTCTTATAGAAAACTCCTCCGACCCCGTCGTTTGGAGAGGTCCCGTTATCGCGGGAGCGGTAAAACAATTCTGGACGGATGTTGTTTGGGGAGACGTCGACTATATGTTCGTCGATATGCCTCCGGGAACGGGAGACGTTCCCCTGACCGTTTTCCAGTCGCTTCCGGTCGACGGAATAGTCGTTGTTACAACTCCGCAGTCCCTTGTTTCGATGATAGTCGAAAAAGCCGTAAAAATGGCTGAACTTATGAACGTTCCGATACTCGGTATCGTTGAAAATATGTCCTATTTCGAATGTCCCGACTGCAAAAAACGCCATTATATCTTCGGCGAAAGCAATCTTGAAAGCGAAGCCGCCAAGCACGGAATAAAGACGACCGCACGTCTTCCGATAGACGAAAAAGCGGCTGCTGCCTGCGACAGCGGAACTATCGAGCTTTTCGAAGGAAACGAGCTTGACGGGATTTTTGCCGAGATAGAAAAATCGGGTGAAAAGAAATGACACGCGGTGAAAAGGCGGAAGCCCTTTTCAAAGAGGGTTACAACTGTGCACAGGCGGTTCTGCTGGCGTTTTCGGACGTCACGGGGCTTGACGAAAAGACCGCGGCTCTCCTTTCCTCTTCTTTCGGAGGCGGCATGGGCAGACTTCGCGAGGTCTGCGGCTCTCTTTCGGGAGCGTTTGCGGCTGTCGGAATTCTTCGCGGATATTCCGACCCGAAAGACACCGAAAAGAAAAAGGAATTATACGCCTTAATTCAGGAAATCGCCGCCGAATTCAAAGAAGAAAACGGCTCGATAATCTGCCGAGAGCTTCTGGGGCTTTCGGAAAAATCCGAACCGATTCCAGAGCCGAGGACGGCGGGATATTATAAAAAACGCCCTTGTGCCGAACTTTGCAGAATGTCCGCCGATATAGTCGCGAAAAAACTTAATATTGAATAGCAAAGCGGCTTACTCAAAAAGTAAGCCGCTTTTTTATCTTTAATTATCTCAATATAAAGTCGTTTCTGTTCGGACCCGTGGAAACCATTGTTATCTTTCTTCCGATATGCTCTTCGACGAATTCGATATACTTTCTTGCGTTTTCGGGGAGTTCGTCATAATTCTTTGCTCCGCGGATATCGCATTTCCAGCCGTCGAGATATTCGAAAACGGGCTTTGCACGGTTGAGTTTCGGGGTGTTCGGGAAATCGGTCGTAATCTTTCCGTCGATATCGTAAGCGACACAAACGGGAATTTTATCGAGATATCCGAGAACATCTATAAGGGAAAGGACGACGTCGGTCGTTCCTTGAAGCATACAGCCGTATTTGGTCGCGACGCAGTCAAACCAACCCATTCTTCTCGGTCTGCCGGTGGTCGCTCCGTATTCGCCCTTGTCGCCGCCTCTTTTTCTGAGGTTTTCGGCTTCGTCACCGAAGATTTCGGAAACGAAAGCACCCGCTCCGACAGCGGAGGAATAGGATTTTACAACGGTATATATTTTCTTTATTTCATAAGGAGGAATTCCCGCTCCGACAGCGGCAAAGCCCGCAAGAGGAGAAGAGGAAGTGACGAACGGATAAATTCCGTTATCGGTATCTTTAAGGGTTCCGAGCTGACCTTCGAGAAGAATTGTTTTTCCGTCGGCAATCGCATTATTCAAAAATCTTGCGACGTCTTCGACCATCGGTTCAAGTTTTTCGCGGTAGGAAACCATTTTTTCGAAAATCTTTTCCGCGTCGAGTTTTTCTGCTCCGTAAAGAGAAACGAGAGTTGCGTTCTTTATTTCGACGACTTTTTCGAGACGGGCTTTCAATGTTTCGTCGTCGAAAAGTTCGCAGACCTGAACGCCTATTTTCATCGCCTTGTCGGCATAGAAAGGTGCAATTCCGGATTTTGTCGAGCCGTAGCTGTTTTTACCGAGTCTTTTTTCTTCAAGTTCGTCAAAAAGGATATGATACGGCATGACGACCTGAGCTCTGTCCGAAACTCTGATATCGGGTCTCGGAACGCCGTTCTTTTCGAGATTTTCAAGCTCTTCGAAAAGGTTGTCGAGGTTGAGGGCGACGCCCTGACCTATGACGTTTGTAACGCCCTTTCTGAAAACGCCCGAAGGCAGAATGTGAAGTGCGAATTTACCGTAATCGTTTATGATTGTATGTCCGGCGTTTGCTCCGCCCTGGAAACGGACGACGATATCCGCGTCCTCTGCGAGAAGGTCGGTGATTTTGCCCTTTCCTTCGTCGCCCCAGTTGCCGCCGACTATAGCTTTAACCATAATGATCCTCCTTTTTTCTTTCCATAGGCAGAAAGTCTCTGCCGTACCCTATAATCATATCACAACCCTGCCGTTCCGTCAACGGTTTTCGGGTTTTGTTATATTAAGTTTGAAATTTACCGCCGCACAGTCTTGTAACTTTCCAATATTCGTTCATCTTGAAATTTTTATCATAGGTCGTTTCTTTCAGAAAATCAAAAGTCGGAACGAATTTTTCAGCGTCGGTCTCACTCTCAAATTCAACCTCGGCATAGTAGAAATTTTTGTCAACAAGGCTGCATTCAAGAGTTTTTCCGTCGGGAAGACTGTACGCCTTGAAGATTTTTTCGACGGGAGGTTGGTCGCAAAGGTTTTTTAAGCGTTCGAATTTATCTTTATCAAGGTCAAACTCGACCTCTTCTCGCGAAAGAGTACCGTCCCCTTTTATCGTGAGTTTATACGACATTTTGCCGTTCTTTTGTTTTTCGCGAATGCGAACATAGGGTTCGACCGAGAGAAAATACTGATAAACGACACATTCTTCTTTTACGGGAAGCCCCGTCGGGAACGAGGAAAGTAAAAATTTTCTTTCTGTTTCCATAAATCCTCCTTAAACTATTGCTAAAATTCGGGAAATGTGCTATACTCTTAATACAATGGATTATTATAAACGAAGGGAGAAGAAAATTGAAAAAGATTTTTGCGTTTTTTCTTGCGGTCTTACTTACGGTTTGTCTTTTCACGCCCGTAATTTCCGCCGAAGAGCTTTCCGCCGAAACGGCAAGCGACTGCTCCGTTCTTTATAATGTCCAGACGCAGACTTTTCTTATCGAAAAGAACGCCGACACCGAAATATTCTGCGGTTTTCTCCCCCGTTTAATGCTTGCGGTAATGCTCACCGAATCAAAAGCAGACATTGAAGAGGTAATAGAAGTACCGTCGGGAACGAGAGCAAATACTCCGCAGTACAGTTCCGCCGACTTAAAGGACGGAGACAAAATTTCACTCGGAGACCTTATAAGTGCGATGCTTATAGGAAACTCGCAGGAAGCGGCTGTCGCCGTAGGTCTTTATATGTCCGACGGAAACCTTTCTTCCATTATAGCACAGATGAATGAAAAAGCCAAGACCGTCGGTGCCGAAAATACGGTTTTCACGAATGTAACGGGCTATAACGACAAGCAGAACCCGTCAAGAACAACTCTTCGGGATATCGTTAAAATCTGCACCTATGCCCTTACCGTCGACGGAATTCTCGACAGGTCGGATATCGCATATACCCTGCTTACGGTAAACGGCGTTACGCGTCCGCTTTACACGAAAAATTCGCTTGTCGAATCGTCTTCGGCTTATTACTACAAAAGAGCAACCGGTCTTGCGGTTTCGGGAGACTCGAACAGCGGATTTGCGGTCGTTTCGACGGTTCTTAACAACAACTCCCGTTTCCTTTCGGTAAACTTTTCGAAAACAAGCTTTTCTTCGGCACTTACCGACACCGTAAGGCTGCTTAAATATTCCCTTGAAGCCTACGAAGTAAGAGAACTTGTAAAGAAAAACGAACCTCTGACGGAAGTAAACGTAAGACTCGGAAAAGACTCCGATTTTATGGTTTTATACGCCGAAACGGGGATAAAAGTCTCTCTTCCGAAAACGGCAAAGGACGAAGATATCAAGGTAACTTACGAAGAAATTCCCGACGACATAAAAGCCCCGATAAACGCGGGCGACGCGTTCGGATATGCGGTTTACCGCTATAACGACGTTGAAATCGGACGGACAAAACTCATTTCGCGAACGAGCATTTCGGTCGACCTTATCGCTCATTATACCGACGAAATCGCGGGGCTTTTCAAAAATCCGCTTTTGTGGGTGGCTATCGTCGCGGTTCTCGCTCTTCTTGTGACTTACCTTTTCCTTGTAAATGCTTCGAAAAAGCGAAAAAACAAAGACGACAAAATCAAGAAAAAAAGAAGAGTTCACGGCAAATTATAGAAAAAAATCAGACTGTAAAACGATTGTTTTACAGTCCTTTTCTTTTATCTGTAAAGTTTTTTGGTGCGGCGGACGGGTTCGCAGGTATAATTTACGCCGAGTTTTTTAAGGATTCTTTCGTCCGCTTCGCAGAGCATGACGGAGGAATGAAGTTCGGTGCCGCGAAGTCGACCTATCTGACCGAGAGCTTTCTGTGCCTGCGGATTTACCGTCGCACTGCTCGACAAAGCGATGAGCATTTCATTTGAGTTGAGGTGGCTCGTTACCGAATTGAGAATTTCTCTTTTTAATTTCACTATCGGCTGGATAAAGGTTTCGGCGATAAGGGGAACATCGTCGTCGATACCCGCCATTTCTTTCATTGCGTTAAGGAGAGCCGCGGAAACGGAACCCAAAAGAGCACTTGTTTTTCCCGTTACGACTTTTCCGTTGTCAAGTTCTATCGCAACGGCGTGAGCGTTTGCAGACTGCGCTTTTTCGACCGCGGGACGGACGACTTTTCTGTCTTCGGGGCAGACGCCTGCCTGCTTCATTATGCTTTCGACTTTGATAACGGCACTTTCCGAAACATTGCCCATCACCTTATCGCAGCAGACTTTGAAATAGCGGCGGACGATTTCTTCTCTCGACGCTTCGCAGACAGCCTCGTCGTCGAAAATGCAGTTGCCTGCCATATTGACGCCCATATCGGTCGGAGAATTATAGGGGCTTTCGCCGAGAATTCTTTCAAGAAGAGCCTTTAACAGCGGAAAAGCCTCGACGTCTCTGTTGTAGTTTACGGTCATTTCGCCGTAAGCTTCAAGGTGGAACGGGTCTATCATGTTAAGGTCGTTTAAGTCGGCTGTAGCCGCTTCATACGCCAAATTTACGGGGTGTTTGAGAGGAATATTCCAGATAGGGAAAGTCTCGAATTTCGCGTAGCCCGCCGAAATTCCGCGTTCATGTTCGTGATAGAGCTGCGAAAGGCAGGTCGCAAGTTTTCCGCTTCCGGGTCCGGGGGCGGTGACAATAACCAGCGGACGGGTCGTTTCGACATATTCGTTTCTGCCATAGCCCGCTTCAGAAACGATAAGAGGAATGTTGTTCGGGTAGCCCTCGATAGGATAATGCAGATAAACTTTTATTCCGAGATTTGCAAGTTTCTTTTTGAAAAGCTCGGCGGAATACTGCCCCGAAAACTGGGTAAGGACAACGCTCGAAACATAAAGACCGAGATCCTTAAAAGCGTCGATAAGACGGAGAACATCGGCGTCATAGGAAATCCCCAGGTCGCCTCTTATTTTGTTTTTTTCGATATCGCAGGCGTTTATCGCGATTATGACTTCGGTTGAATCTTTGAGTTTAAGCAGCATTTTCATTTTGCTGTCGGGTTCGAATCCGGGAAGAACGCGTGACGCATGGTAATCGTCGAAAAGTTTGCCGCCGAGTTCAAGATAAAGCTTGCCGTCAAATTTCTCGATTCTCTCTTTTATATGTGCCGATTGCATTTTCAGATATTTTTCGTTATCGAAACCGATTTTTTTCATATCCCGTACCCTTTCCCAAGTTAAAAACATTATCTGTAATTATATAATACAAAACGGTCGTTTGTCAAGATAGGCAGACGGGAATTTTGTCAAAAATTTTCCCTTTTTCGTATTGATTTCAACTGTAATATATAGTATAATATATATTGAGGTAGTGAAGTATGAAAAAAGTTATCAGAACGGTTTGTATAATTCTCGTTGCCGCGTTTGTTATTGCCGCGGCGGCGTTCACGATTTCCGCCGTCTTAACGGCAAAAAGCGTATATGATCCCGAACGGAAAATTTTGCGTTCCTCCCCCGACGAACTCGGTCTTTATTTCGACAGCCTCGAAACGGAAAATCTTTCGGGCTGGTTTATTCCGGCTCAAAAAGATAAAGACAATGTTTCGGAAAGCAAGCAGACGATAATTATTTCCCACAACTATTCCGACAACCGCGAAATGAACGATATTTCGCTTTTGTATACGGTCAAATTCTTCTGCGAAGAGGGTTACAACGTCGTAATGTTCGACTATTCGGGCAGCGGACAGTCTCAGGGCAAAGGCTATTCTTTCGGACAGAAAGAAGAAACCGAAGAGCTTTGCAAAATTATCGACAAAGTTACCGAGCTTATTCCCGACGGAGAAATAATTCTCTACGGACTCGGTTTCGGAGCTGCCCCCGTCCTTGAAGCGGCAAACGAAAAAGGCGTTGAAAAGATAATTGCGGACAGCCTTTATGCCGACCTTTCGACCCTGCTTTCGCAGAGTATGTCCTGTTTCACGGGAGTTAAAAACGGGCTTTTCAATTCCGCGGTAAAGTTTTTCCTGCCGCTCGTTTCGCCGATAGATTATTCCTACCCCTCGCCCGTCGAAACGCTTGAAAAGATGTCGGGCAAAAAAATCCTGTTTATTTACGGTCAGTCGGACGGAGTTTTGCCCTCCGACACCGCACAGACGGTAAAAGCCGCCGCAGACAAACAAAACGAAGCAAAACTTTATCTTATTTCCGACTGCGAACATCTTTACGGTATGGTAAAGGACGAATATAATTACAGAAACGTTATCCTTGCCTTTATAAAAGGCGAAGAATAGAATTTTCGGGTCTTTTTCCGCATAGATATTTCCGAGAACATATCTGTGAGGGACAAAGATGAAATTTAACGACTGTTATCCCGAAGCTTCGGTCGAAATTTTCGGAAGAGACTCCGTTTTCGCGGAGGGCTTTCTGAAAATCGAAGAATATCAGCAAGAAACCGTCAAACTTAAATATAAAAGTTTCCGCCTGCGAATTATCGGACAAAATCTTACTTTATCCGATATTCGGGCAAACGCCGTAGTCGTCACGGGGAAAATTTTATCCCTTGACTACACGGATTAGGAGGCTTTTATGATTACGGACAGACTTTTCGGCAGCGTCCGATTTGAACTTTGGGGAGACAACCCGGAAGAGTTTTTGACAAAGTGTGCGGCTTCGGGCGTCGAACTTTGGGATATAAAAAGAGACGGAGACATTTTCTCGGCTATGACCCGCCCA
>CAKSPP010000041.1 GCA_934481505.1 uncultured Eubacteriales bacterium | reverse complement strand
GTTTGCGTTTATGAAAATTTCTTTTCCGACATTTTCAAGGCTCGAAAAATCGACGGCATATCCGTGGTTCTGGCTTGTGATATATGTTCTCGTTCCGACAAGCGACTTTACGGGCTGATTTACTCCGTGATGTCCGTATTTGAGTTTTTCAGTTTTACCGCCGAGAGAAAGAGCCGTCAGCTGATGGCCGAGACAAATTCCGAAAAGCGGCTTCTTACCGAGCAGTTTTTTTATCTGTTCGATACAATATGTATTTTCGGCAGGGTCGCCGGGTCCGTTCGAAAGCATTATTCCGTCCGGGTTTCCCGCAAGAATTTCTTCCGCGGCGGTATTATACGGATAGGAAGTAACCGTACATCCTCGTTTTGTAAGACATCGGATAATATTTGCTTTTGCTCCGTAATCCAAGAGCGCGACTTTGAATTTTTCTTTGCCGCAGGCTTCATATACAGCCGATGTCGGCGAAGAAACTCTTGCGACTTCGCCCGTAACTTTATAATTTTTGATTTCGTCAAGAGAAATGTCCGCCGAGTCGCTTATTTTTCCGTTCATTACGCCCTCTTCGCGGATAGTACGCGTAAGTTCCCTTGTATCTATTCCGCAAAGACCGCAGACATTGTTGTTTTTCAGAAATTCGTCGAGCGTATATTCGCTTCTGAAATTTGACGGAAAAGAGCAAAGTTCACGCACGATATACCCTTTTACCGCACATTTTCCCTCAAAATCTTCGGGAATAACACCGTAATTTCCTATCAATGGAAAGGTCTGAACTACGATCTGTCCAGCGTAAGACGGGTCTGTCAGAGTTTCGAGATAGCCGACCGTTCCCGTTGTAAAAACGACTTCCCCGACGCTTTCGGCGTCCGCTCCTATTTTATAGCCTTCGAACACTTTGCCGTTCGAAAGAACAAGATATGCTTTTTTCATTTAATATTTTCCTTATGCCAAAGTTGCCGCCATTACAGCTTTTATAGTGTGCATTCTGTTTTCCGCCTCGTCGAAAACAATGGAAGCCTCGCTACAAAATACGCTGTCGGTAACTTCCATGCAGGTCATTTTATATTTATCGTATATCTGTTTGCCGATTACCGTTCCGAGGTCGTGGAAAGCGGGCAGACAGTGCATAAACACGCATTGTTCTCCCGCGTTTTCCATAACGGCGTCGTTTACCTGATACGGCAAAAGGTCATGGATACGCTCTTCCCACACACTTTCGGGTTCTCCCATAGAGACCCACACATCAGTATAAATAACATCGGCGTTTTTCGTCGCTTTCATCGGATCTTCTATAAATTCAAGTGTTGCCCCCGACTCTTCCGCAATTTTCTTACATTCATCAATCAGCTTTTTATCGGGGAAATACTTTTCGGGAGCACACGCGACAAAGTTCATTCCCATTTTCGCACAGCCGACCATAAGAGAATTTCCCATATTATAGCGTGCGTCGCCCATATAAACAAGTTTTTTGCCTTCAAGCGAACCGAAATGCTCTTTTATCGTGAGGAAATCCGCAAGTATCTGTGTCGGATGAAATTCGTTTGTAAGACCGTTCCAGACGGGAACTCCCGCGTTTTCGGCAAGCGTTTCGACTATTTCCTGTCCGTAGCCGCGGTATTCTATTCCGTCAAACATTCTGCCGAGAACCTTTGCGGTGTCGACAATGCTTTCTTTTTTGCCTATCTGGGAAGCCGACGGGTCAAGGTAAGTCACTTCCATTCCGAGGTCGTGAGCCGCAACTTCAAAAGAACAACGGGTTCTCGTGCTTGTCTTTTCGAAAATCAAGGCGATGTTTTTGCCCTCGCAGATTTTATGTTTGATTCCGTTTTTCTTTTCGCTTTTAAGCTTTGCGGCGTAATCTATCAGATATTCTATCTCTTCTTTTGAAAAATCGAGAAGCTTTAAGAAATTCTTTCCGGTAAGATTCATTTTTTTATTCTCCTTTACAGGCGTTTATTATAATTTCGGCGGCTTTTTCAAGCAGTTCGTCGGAGATATTAAGCGGCGGCAAAAGTCTTACTTTATCTTTTGCGGTAAGGCACAAAACTCCGTCGGAAATACATTTTTTAACAACATCGGAAGCGTTCTTTTTTGTTTTTAAGCCGAGCATAAGCCCGCAGCCCGTGACTTCTTCGATTTCGGGAACTTCGGAAAACATATCCGAAAGGATTTTCCCTTTACGCGTTACTTCCGCAAGAAAATTATCGTCAAGTCTGCTTATTATGTTATAAGCTCCGGCACAGCAGACGGGGTTTCCGCCGAAAGTCGAGCCGTGGTCGCCGAACCCGAAAACATTTTCGACCTTTTCGGAAAGCAAAGTCGCCCCTATCGGGAGCCCTCCGCCGAGCCCCTTTGCGGTAGATACGACATCGGGGGTTATTCCGTAATTCATATAAGAATAAAGCTTTCCCGTTCTGCCGTTTCCTGCCTGAACCTCGTCGGCCATTAAAAGGATATCTTCTTTTTCGGTAAATTCGCGGAGAAATTTGACATATTCTTTTGAAAGAGAAATAACTCCGCCCTCCCCCTGGATACATTCGAAAAGAACCGCCGCAATCTTCGTTTCTTTTGAAAGATCGACAAGTTCTTCGGGCTTTTCGGCTGTAACCGAAACAAAACCCGGAGTAAGCGGATTATAAAGCTCGTGATAATGATCCTGCCCCGTTGCGGAAAGAGTGGTAAGCGTTCTTCCGTGAAAGCTGTTTTTCAGGGTAACGACGGTATAGCAGTCGTCGCCTTTCTTTTCGGCGGCATATTTTCTTGCCGCTTTTATCGCACATTCATTTGCTTCCGCCCCGGAATTCGAAAAGAAAACTTTGCTCATTCCGGTTTTTCCGCAAAGAAGCTCCGCAAGCTTTACACAAGGTTCGGTATAATATAAATTCGAAGTATGCTGAACTTTACCGAGCTGAGAAATAACGGCGTTTTTCCATTCGGCGTCAGCAGCCCCGAAAATATTTACGCCTATTCCGCTGCCCATATCTATATATTCTTTTCCCGAACTGTCGGTAAACACAGCCCCTTTGCCCAAAACAATTTCAACGGGAAAGCGGTTGTATGTTCCTGCGATATATTCGGAATCCAGACTTTTTATGCTCATTTTATTTCTCCTTGAAAAGCGTTCCGGCACCCTCGTCGGTAAGCAATTCCATAAGAATTGAATGAGGAACCCTTCCGTCGAGAATAACGACGTTTTTAACGCCTTTATGAATTGCGGTGACGCAACATTCGACTTTCGGAATCATTCCGCCCGAAATTATCCCGTCGGAATAAAGTTTTTCGGTTTCATCAAGACTTATTTCGTGAATAAGAGTTGTCGGATCGTCTTTATCCCTGAGAATTCCGTCGATATCGGTCATCATTATAAGGCGTTCGGCATTGAGTGCCCCGGCGATATATGCCGCGGCAGTATCTCCGTTGATATTATAAGTATTTCCGTCGGCGTCGCACCCGACAGTCGAAAGAACGGGGATATAATCCTTTTCCAAAAGGTCTTCGATTGCTTTCGGATTTATTTTCGTGATTTCTCCGACAAAACCGAGTTTTTCGTTTTTGGTTTTAGATTCGATGATTCTTCCGTCTATTCCCGAAAGACCGACGGCTTTGCCGCCTTTCATTTCAAGCAGATTTACAAGCGTTTTGTTGACTTTTCCAGCAAGAACCATCTGAACGATATCCATGGTTTCTTTGTCGGTAACACGAAGTCCGTCGACAAAGACGGCTTCCTTTCCGACCTTTTTCATCGTTTCACTTATTTCGGGACCTCCGCCGTGAATAAGCACGATTTTTACGCCGATAAGCCACAAAAGAACGATATCTTCCATGACCTGCTGTTTCAAAGTTTCGTTTATCATTGCGTTTCCGCCGTATTTTATTACGACAGTTTTTCCCGTATATCTTTTTATGTAAGGCAGAGCCTGTGTTAAGACTTCCGCCCTCTGTGCGTTTGAAAAATTCATTTTACCCTCCGTTTATGTGCGGTAGTCCCCGTTTATCTTTACATAGTCGTAAGTAAGATCGCAGCCCCATGCGGTTGAAGAGAATTCGCCGTCGTTAAGGTCTATTAAAATGTTTATTTCCTTTTCCGAAAGCACTTCTTTTGCCTTTTCTTCCGAAAATTCTATTCCCATACCGTTTTTGCAGACTTTTATTTCTCCTGCGACACTTGCAAAGGCGACGTCTATTTTGTTTACATCGACCGCCGCTCCGCTGTAACCTATCGCACACAAAACGCGTCCCCAGTTCGCGTCCGCCCCGAACATCGCCGCTTTCGTAAGGCTTGAACATACAACACTCTTCGCGACGGTTTTGGCAATCGCCTCGCTCTTTGCTCCCGAAACTTTACATTCGAGAAGTTTTGTCGCTCCTTCTCCGTCGGCTGCAATCATGCGGCAGAGATGAACGGTAACGGTATTCAAAGCCTTCATAAAGACTTCATAATCTTCGTTTTCCTCGGTTATTTCGGCGTTTTCCGCCATTCCGTTGCAGAGGACGGTTACCATATCGTTTGTTGATGTATCGCCGTCAATACTTATCATATTAAAAGTATTTTTTATATCCGTTGAAAGAGCTTTCTGCAAAAGAGTCGGGGTGATTGCAACGTCGCTTGTGATAAAGACGAGCATTGTCGCCATATTAGGGTGGATCATTCCGCTGCCCTTTGCGATTCCGCCGATATGACAGGTTTTGCCGCCGAGATCGAATTCAACGGCAATTTCCTTTTTGACGGTGTCGGTCGTCATAATGCCTGCCGCAGCCGAGTCGCTTCCGTTTTCGGAAAGCCCCGCAACAAGTTCTTCAAGTCCGTTTTTTATGGGGTTAGGATCAAGAGGCTGACCGATAACGCCGGTTGAGGCGATAACGATATCGTCGGCGTTGCATTGAAGCGTTTTTGCCGCCGCCTCGCAGATTTCTTCGGCAACTTCTACGCCTCCTGAACAACAGGTATTGGCAATTCCGCTGTTGCAGATACAAGCCTTTGCCTGTCCGTTTTTAAGATGCTTTCTCGTTACGGTGATCGGTGCTCCGAACACAAGGTTCGTCGTATAAACAGCCGCACACGAAGAGACTTTTTCACTTACGATAAGCGACAAATCCTTTTTGACTTTATTTTTCCTTACACCGCAGTGAATTCCGTTAGCGACAAATCCTTTTGCGGCACAAACTCCTCCGTTTATTATTTTCATTTCCTAATTCTCCTTATATTTAAGATTCAGTCCGAAAGATTCTTCGAGACCGAGACAGATATTCATATTCTGAATTGCCGAACCCGAGGCTCCTTTTCCGAGATTGTCAAAACGGGAAACAAGCAGAATTCTTTCTTCGTTTCCGCAGACGGTTATCTGCATATCGTCATATCCCGAAAGTTCTCCCGCCGAGAGAAAGTTTTCGGCATTTTCTTCAAAATGCACAAGCCCGGTTTTATAATAATTGCGGTAGACTTCCTTTATTGCCTTGATACCGCCAGAAACATTTTCGCCGAAAAGGCTTACCGTCACTTCCATTCCCGAATAAAAGGGGGCGACTATCGGACAGAATATCGGAGAAGCAACAAGTCCGCAGACTTTTTTCATTTCGGGAAGATGTTTATGCATCTGTGAAACGGCATACATTCTCGGAGCGTCAAGCAGAGGGTCTCTGTTTTCCGCCTCATATTCCTCAATCATCTTTTTCCCGCCGCCGGAATATCCGGTAAGAGAAAAAGCGGAAAGCTGCGTTTCGGGCGAAATTATACTGTTTTTAACCAAAGGTTCGACAAGAGAAATAAATCCGCTTGCATGGCAGCCGGGATTCGCTATTCTTTTCGCCGCCGCAATTTTCTGACGGCTATCCGAGATTTCGGCAAAGCCGTAAACGAAATCTTCCTGCGTTCTGTGAGCGGTTGAAGTATCTATTATTACGGCTTCGGAATTTTCGACAAGCGACACCGCTTCTCTTGCCGCATCGTCGGGAAGACAGAGTATCGAGATATCCGAACTGTTCAGACATTCCCGTCTCGCCTCTTTGTCTTTCCTTTTTTCTTCGGACAAAATAACAAGTTCTATATCTTTCCTGTTTTGAAGCCGTTCTTTTATACGGAGTCCCGTCGTTCCGGCACTCCCGTCAATAAATACTTTTTTCATGGTTTCCTCTGTATCATTTGCATATTTATTCAAATTTTGGCTATATTTTAACAAACTATATTATTGATGTCAAGTATTTACGCATAAATTTCCCTAAAAAGTCACGATTTAATAGTTTTTGAATAAATGTATAAATATACAAAAAAGAGACTGAAAGATATCACTCTCACAGTCTCTGTTACTTTATTTATCAAACG
Source organism: uncultured Eubacteriales bacterium (assembly GCA_934481505.1). Lineage (GTDB taxonomy): Bacteria > Bacillota > Clostridia > Oscillospirales > UBA644 > Geddesella. The sequence continues at coordinate 2,688 of CAKSPP010000041.1, read as the reverse complement.
CGGGGTTTATTGCATAGAAATTCTTTTCGTCAAGCCGCTGTCTTACAATTCCGATACACTCGCCGAACCGCTGATAATGTACTATTTCCCTTTCGCGTAAGAAACGGATGGCGTCCCTTATGTCGGGATCGTCGACAAGCCTTAAAATATTGTCGTAGGTCATTCTCGCTTTCTGTTCCGCGGCAAGGTCTTCGTTAAGGTCGGCAAGAACGTCGCCGGTTACGGCAAGAGTTGACGCAGAAAACGGCACACCGGCAGAGTCCTGCGGATATACGCCTGCTGTATGGTTGACGAAATAGGTATCAAAACCCGATTCTTCAATCTGCGACGAAGTAAGATTTCTCGTCAGCTGATGAACCATAGAGGCTATCATTTCGAAATGCCCGAGTTCCTCCGTGCCGATGTCGGTAAGAGCCGCACGAACTTCGGGATAAGGCATTGAGTATCTCTGACTTAAATAGCGGAGAGACGCTCCGATTTCGCCGTGAGGACCGCCGTACTGGCTTATTATTATCTGTGCGGCTTTCGGGTCGGGATTCTTTATATCAAGAGGATATTCCAAAGATTTATCATAAAAAAACATAGTCCGTCTCCTTTTAGTCCCAGGGCCAGGGATCGCAGATCCAAGTCCAGCTGTTATCCGTTGCGGCGTTTTCCGCCGTCAAAGCCCCGAATTTATTTTCGTATTCGTCTTTCAGTTTTCTTGTATTTTCGGAATATTCCTTAAACGCTTTGAGAGCCTTTTTGTCCTGAGGATGCGTATCGAGAAAAATCGCCGTTTCGATTGCCGCAAAGCGTTCCGCCATTAGTTTCTTCATCAAATGTTGTCTTTCCGTCATATTACATCTCCTTTTTATATCCGAGGAACGGCAGGTCGAGCTTTTTGAAGAGAGTTCCCGACATCAAAGCCTCTTCCGTTCCGTATAAAAGTTCAAAAGTCTGGCTCGGAATATACGCCATTGCAAGAGCGGGGCCGATTTCAGCCGCTTTCGCCATAACATCGGCAGTTTCGGGCTGCAATTCGTCAACCGAAGAAACCGCGGTTTCTTCTTCCGAGACAGGATATATATCGTTAAGCAAATTGATTTTCCTTTCGTCTTTATGTTTCGCGGACTTAAATTTTCCGTCCGCACTAATATCTTATGCGGAAAAATAATGAAACGTTTTCGCCCGAAACGCTTGAACATTCAAAAAAAATGTGTTAGAATAATTTCGGCGGTGAAAAAAGATGAATATAAAAAAATATCTCGTGAAAATATTAAAAACGGCAATTCCCATCATCGCTGTCGCGGCGTTTGTTATAATCATTTACGGAACGTCTTCTCATAACGACAAAATAAAAACCGTAGCGGAAAACGCACGGATATCGATAAAAGAGCGGAAAAAGACGCCGACATACGAAGAAATCGTCATTTCGTCGGGCAAAAAGGAAATTTCTGGAGAAGACGCAATTCTTATAAGGTACGCAAAAACGGTATTCGAAGAAAACGGACTTTCGGGCGTAAAAATAGTATTGAAAAATTCCGAGGGCGAAAAAATTGCGGAAACGGAAACTTCCGAAAACGCAACGCAGGGAACGGAACTTCCGCTTTATATGGAAGAAAAGCTGCTTGATTTCAAGCTGAAATACGGGTTTGAAAACGCAAAAGATATCTACATAACGACTTATCCGCAATGGTACTCCGACACCGAGCCCGACGGAGACGGACGGACGCTGAATATCGAGCTTCCGACAGGCGAAAACAAAGAAACGGTTTTTAAGTTTATCGACAGCCTTAACGAAAAAGGTGCGGCAATTTATGTCTGCAACATTGCCTTTACAGATGACGACGGCAACACTGTAAAAGCGATATCGAGAGACAATGTAAAAAAAGACGAAATAACGGTGCAAAATGATACTGATAAATGAAAACATTCCGACAAAGATACTTGATTTTCTTTCAAAAAAAGACGATTTGCGGCTTTTGCCCGATCTGAAAAACATATCCGATTCGACAAAAAGACACATAGACCTCGGCTGCGTAAAAGTGGACGAAAAACTTGTCTGCTGTCCCGAATTTTACGAAAGATTAAAGGATATTCCGAACACTGTATGCGGCGAAAAAAATCCCGAAGACGGCTATCCTGCCGATATTTTATACAACGCCGTACAGGTAGGCAACCGCTTTATCTGTCTTGAAAAAGCAATCGATAAAAAAGTTGCCGAAGCCGCAAAAGAACTAAAAATTGTAAAAACAAAACAGGGATATGCAAAATGCAATATCGTTCAAGTCAGCGATAATGCGATAATCACCGAAGATGAAAATATTGCGGCTGTCGCCGAAAAAGAGGGCATTTCGGTTCTTAAAATCGAAAAAGGCTGTGTTTTTCTCGACGGATATTCTCACGGTTTTATCGGAGGAGCGGCTGTCCGCACCGACAAAGAAATTATTTTTATCGGGGATATTTCGGCTCATCCCGATTTTTTTAGAATACTTTCGTTCTGCGACAGGTTTGGCATAAAGACGGACTTTATAAAAGATTTTCCGCTTACGGACGTCGGAAGCCCGTTTTTCCAGCAAAATGTTTGACGAAATTGAAAAATCCGTAAAAAACTATTGACAAATGTATAGTTTTAGTGTATAATTATTTTCGTCAAAACGCTGATGTAGCTCAGTTGGTAGAGTGCATCCTTGGTAAGGATGAGGT
>CAKSPP010000040.1 GCA_934481505.1 uncultured Eubacteriales bacterium | reverse complement strand
AGGGAAAAGCCCCGAAAAGAGCCTGCGTCGGGCGATAAAAGTTCGTTTCTGTTCTGCCACGGCAGTTTCGTAGCAGAATAAAATTTCTTGTATCGAAGTTCAAAATGCAGCAAGGCTGACGCCTTGCGAGGCTTTGGACAAAGATACGGGGAATTTTACTGTGAGAAACCAATACTTCCTTATCAGCCCTCAGCCAATCGCGGCTTTTTTTCACTTAAAAGTCCCTTTTTCGTCGACTTTTTGAACGAAAATATAATTGACAAACAGCCGCAGTCCCGTTATAATTTATAATAGGAAAGAATGAGGAGGATACTTTCATGGACAAGAATACCGAAAAAATCATAAACGACCACTCTATAAAAGTCGAACTTTCGGATAAAACCAACCTTATCGAGCAGTCGAGCTATCACTACTCTTTACAGGAAAGAGAAACGCCGAATCTTTACAGACATCTTTACGACTATGAAACCGTCCCGAAAGTAACCTTCAACCACCGTTTCGTGCCGATGAATATGCCGAAAGATATCTGGATAACCGACACGACTTTCCGCGACGGACAGCAGTCTACCTCTCCTTTTACCGTAAAGCAGATCGTCGACCTTTATAAAATGATGCACCGTCTCGGCGGAGAAAAAGGGATAATCCGTCAGACCGAATTTTTCGTTTACACCGAAAAAGACAGAAAAGCTCTTGAAAAATGTATGGAACTCGGCTATGAATTCCCCGAAATCACAAGCTGGATAAGAGCAAACGAAAAGGATTTCGCCCTTGTAAAATCGCTCGGAATAAAAGAAACGGGTATTCTTGTTTCCTGTTCTGACTACCATATCTATAACAAAATGGGACTCACCAGAAAGAGTGCCCTTGAAAAATATCTCGCGATTGTCAAAAGTGCGATGGAATACGGAATCCGTCCCCGCTGCCACTTTGAGGATATAACAAGAGCCGACTATTACGGCTTTGTCGTTCCTTTTGTCGAAGCCCTCGAACGTGCGGGCGAAGAATACGGAATTCCCGTAAAGATAAGAGCCTGCGACACCATGGGCTACGGCGTTACATATCCGGGTGCCGCCCTGCCGAGAAGCGTTCCGGGAATAATCTACGGTTTCGGACACTACGCCGGCGTAAAATCCGAAAACATCGAATGGCACGGACACAACGACTTCTATAAGGTCGTCACAAACTCCTCGACCGCTTGGCTTTACGGAGCGTCGGGCGTCAACTGCTCGCTTCTCGGCATAGGAGAAAGAACCGGCAACTGTCCGCTCGAAGCAATGGTTATGGAATACTGTTCTCTCCGCGGCACAAACGACGGAATGAACCTTCCCGTAATAACCGAGATCGCCGAATATTTCGAACATGAAATAGGATATAAAATTCCGCCGAGAACACCTTTTGTCGGCAGAGACTTCAATGTCACCAGAGCAGGAATTCACGCCGACGGACTTCTCAAAGACGAAGAAATTTACAACATTTTCGATACCGAAAAACTTCTCAACCGCCCCGTTTCGGTCGCGGTAGACGTTCATTCGGGACTTGCCGGCATTTGCCACTGGCTCAACGATATGCTCCGCCTTTCCGGATTCGGCGAAGTCAAATTCAAGAAAACCGACGATATCGTCGTAAAAATGAAAGAAACGGTCGATAAAATCTACGACGACGGCAGAAACACCACGATGTCAAACGAAGAATTGCAGGCAATTCTGCATGAGATATCTCCCGAGACAGCGAAAATGATAAGATAAACCGATAAAAAAAGACCTCCGCCGGGAGATCTTTTTTTGTATCGGTTTCATTTTTCCGTCAAAAAGGGTTTTCCTGACCTTTCCCCGGGTTTGAAACAGGTGTTTTCCCCGGGCGGAGAAAAGAGCCTTTTTTCCTTACATTCAGTGATGAAAATTCGTGAAAATATGCTTTTCCGTATCGGGAAGCCCCGTTTTCTCCTTTTCGGCGGCAATGCTCTTGACGAGAAACGCAATGTTGTGTCCGAGCGTCCGCATGGTCTGCAAGCCTTCGAGATCTTTTTTGACTTCTTCGGCGTTCGTGCCGTAGACCATGTTCCAATACTGGCTTGCAGCGACGGGCATATTCGAGATAGTGAAATATTTATTGAGCACATCAAAAGTCGAGCTGTTTCCGCCGCGGCGGCAGGAAACCACCGACGCCCCGACTTTCATTCTTTTATCAACGGCGGAGGTGCTGTAAAAAAGCCTGTCGAGAAAAGAAATCAGAGTTCCTGCGGGAGCGGCGTAATAAACGGGCGAACCGACAATAACGGCGTCCGCCTTTTCGAATTTCGGGGCGGTCTCGTTTACCATGTCGTCGAATACGCATTTACCGGTCTTCTGACAGGAACGGCAGGCAATGCAGCCCCTGATATTCCTGTTGCCTATATGCAGAATTTCGGTTTCGATTCCGTCTTCTTCAAGGGCTTTTGCGACCTCGGAAAGAGCAGTATAGGTGCAGCCTTCGGCATGGGGACTTCCGTTGATTAAAAGTGCATACATATTATCACAAACTTTCTTTAAGGATTTTTATTATATCGTCTTTGTCGAGGACTTTATATCCGCCCGTCATAACAATGGTCGAATCGGCAATTCCCTCTATCATATCTTCGGTAACGCCGAGTTCGTGAAGATTCATTGTAAGTCCGAGGGTTTTCATATATTCTTCCATTTTCGCAATGCCCTCTTCGGCAATTTCCCTGTCGCTCTTGTTTTCCGCCGAAACGCCCCAGACGTTTATCGCGAATCTCCTGAATTTTTCAACGCCGTAAGGCAGGATATAACGGTAATACGCGGGAGCGACCGCCGCAAGGGTCATTCCGTGCGTCGCGTCGGTGTGAGCCCCTACCGCCTGACCTATCATGTGAACTTCCCAGTCGGTCGTCTTGCCCTTTGCGATAAGGGTGTTGAGAGCCCATGTCGCCGTCCACATTATATTGCTTCTCGCCTCATAGTCGGTCGGATTTTCGACCGCTTTAAGAGAAGCAGAAATAAGGCTGCGGAGAAGCCCCTCGGCAATATAGTCGGAGGTGTTGTCGTCGTCGCCCGAAAAATACTGCTCGGTTATATGGTTCATTATATCGAAAAATCCCGCGACCATCTGCTTTTTCGGCAGCGTATAGGTAAAGGTCGGGTCGAGGATCGAGAATTTCGGGAAAACTCTTTCGTCGAAAACATGGCCGATTTTGAGTTTTTCGGCGTGGTTTGTGATAACCGCTCCGCCGTTCATTTCGGAACCCGTTCCGACCATCGTAAGCACGCAGCCGACGGGGATAATTTTCATATTGTCGTCGATATCCTCAAAGCGGATATAATATTTCTGCCACGGGTCGTCGCCGCAGAACGCGGAAACGGAAACCGCTTTCGAATAGTCGCAGACCGAGCCGCCGCCGACCGCAAGAATGAAATCAACATTGTTTTCCTTTGCTTTTTTGCAGCCGTCGTAAAGCTTTTCGACCGTCGGGTTGGGCATTACTCCGCCGTCTTCGACGACCGTTTTTCCGCTTTCTTCAAGTATATTCACGACCTTGTCGTATATTCCGTTTTTCTTTATGGAGCCGCCACCCGGGCAGAGGAACGTCGGACTTTTGTCGGTTTTTACGGGCAAATTTTCGTCCTAACTTCCGCAGGAACCTTGTAAATACGGCAGTATTCACTGCGGCTCCTTTGTCGCTATGCCAAAAATCTGCACTGTAAAAACTGCTAACACCCGACACTGAGAAATTTTCGAGAGTTTTTTTCTTTTTGAGCCGTAGTTGGGCTGTCGCCCTGCAAGGCGAAAAGAGAGAAAAACACCGAAAAGAGCCATGTGTCGGGCGATAAAAGTTCAACGCTCCTCTGCCCCAACGAGCATAACGGTTTTACCGTATTTTTCAATCTCGGTTTTAAGGTTCGAAAGCGAACCCTCGCCGAAATAAAGTTTTGTGGGGTTGCAATATGAAAACCGTCCGTTCATTTTTAATTCCTCCTATTTGACTTCGACCTGTTCGACCGACTCGCGGAGAGCCGCTTCGTAACGGGAAATTATCTTATCGTAATTCGAAATTTTATAGTCGAGCCGCTTTTCGACGGCTTTGAGTTCCTCTATCTTCTCTCTTATCTTCTCACGCTGTTCGATAAGAATTCCTTTTCTCTGCTCGGCGGTATGGTCGCCCTGCATAAACAGGTTCACATATTCCGCCAGAACTTCGACGGGAAGTCCTGCCGAACGCATACATTTTATAAATTCGACCCAGCCGCAGTCGCTTTCGCCGTAATCCCTTATTCCTCCGGCTGTCCGCTTTACGGGCGGCAAAAGCCCTTCTTTTTCATAATATCTCAAAGTGTCCGGCGATATGCCGTATTTTTCGGAAACTTCCGCGATTGTCATATCTTTCGCCTTCCTTTCATATCTTCATATTACAACATGGAGTTAGCTCCAAGTCAAGGGGTTGTCTGTGAACTTTTTGTAAATTTCAGACTTTCGCTTGACAAACAAAAAAATCGGTGATACACTTACATTACAAAAAATACAATACGCTTCGGGGTAGGGTGTAAGTCCCGACCGGCGGTTTGACCGAAAGGTCACACAGTCCGCGAACTCCTACGGGAGCCGAGAGGGTGGAATTCCCTCACCGACGGTTAAGCAAGGCAAAATCTGCTTTGTCAAAAGTCCGGATGAAAGAAGCGGCGTTCTATCGTTTTTCCCCGATGCTTTCGGGGCATTTTTTTTGCCCCAAAGGAGGCTTTAATGAAAAATTCCCGTGCAAGAAAAATCGCTGTCACCGCAATAATGGCGGCAGTGTCAACGGTGCTTATGTTTTTAAGTTTCTCGGTGCCGTTCGTTCCCTCGTTTCTGAAATTCGACTTTTCCGAGCTGCCTGCTCTGCTTACAGGCTTTGCTTTGGGTCCCGTTTCGGGAGCGGTCGTCTGCCTTGTCAAAAACCTGATAAACGTAATGTTTACGACGACAATGGGCGTAGGCGAACTTTCAAACTTCATTCTCGGCTGTCTTTTCGTAGTGCCTGCGTCGGTAATCTACAAAAAGAGAAAAACAAAAAAAGCCGCTCTCATAGGTTCCCTTTCGGGAAGTGTCGTCATGGCGGGAGCAAGCGTGCTTTCAAACTATTATATAATTTATCCGATATACGCCCTGACTATTCCGATGGACGCGATAATGGGAATGTATAAGGCAATTTTGCCGTCGGTTTCGAATCTCTGGCAGGCTCTTCTTATTTTCAACCTGCCCTTTACCCTTATAAAGGGACTTATAAACGTTTTCCTTTGTATGCTTATCTATAAGAAGCTTTCGCCGCTTCTCAAAGGAACAAAATAAATATTTCCTCAAAAACAGGTAAGGGGCTGTAAAAAACGATGTTTTTTACAGCCCCTGTTTTGCGTTTATCTTTTTCTTTCCGTATTTTTTAATTATTTGCTCTTTTTCTTGCCGCCGAGAACGAGGTTTGTTACAATGCCGAGGATAAGGGCACACGCGACGGAAGTAAGAGTTACTTTTCCGAATGTTACGGTGAGTCCGCCGATACCTGCAATGAGGATTGCGGAGACAACGAAGAGGTTGTGGTTTTCTTCGAGGTCGACTTTCTGAATCATTTTAAGACCGCTGACTGCAATAAATCCGTAGAGGGTTATGCAGACGCCTCCCATTACGCAGGAGGGAATGGAGTCGATAAAGGCAACAAGCGGAGAGAAGAAGGAAGCTATCATTGTTCCGATTGCCGCAGCGAAAATCGTCGAGACGGAAGCGTTTCCGGTGATTGCGACGCAAGCGACCGATTCGCCGTATGTAGTGTTCGGGCAGCCGCCGAAGAGAGCACCCGCAATTGAGCCTACACCGTCGCCGAGGAGGGTTCTGTGAAGCCCCGGATCTTCGAGAAGTTCATGTTCGATAACCGAAGAAAGGTTCTTGTGGTCTGCAATGTGTTCCGCAAAGACAACGAACGCAACGGGAACATAAGCAACAGCGACCGTCGCAATAAAGGTTCCGTCAATGTCCTTGAGTCCTTCAAGGGCGGTGACAAAGGTGAATTCGGGGAGAGCGAAGAAGGTGTGGAGACCTACGCCGCCGTCGACCATTGCGGCAAACGGTGCAAAATCGATAACTTTAAGAGCGTCGATACCCGCAGCGTTTCCGATAAGGGTGAAGATAAGAGCGGTTGCGTATCCTGCGAGGATACCGAGGATAAAGGGTATGAGTTTAACCATTTTCTTGCCGTATGTCGAGCAAAGGACGACTACGAAGAAAGTTACAAGTGCACAGATAAGAGAAACATAGGGGGAAGTTACTTCGCTTCCGTTATTCATTGCGTCGCCGATTGCATTTCCCGCAAGAGAAAGACCGATGATTGCAACGGTAGGTCCTATAACAACGGGGGGCATGAGCTTGTCTACCCATTTAACGCCCGCTACTTTAACGATAAGAGCGATTACCACATAAACAAGTCCTGCGAAAACCGCACCGATTATGAGTCCCGCATAGCCTGCCTGCATCGAAAGAGCACCGCCGAACGCCGCCGACATGGAGCCGATAAATGCAAAGGAAGAGCCGAGGAACACAGGGCTTCTGAATTTGGTGAAAAGAAGATATACGATTGTTCCGACGCCTGCGCCGAACATTGCCGCCGCCGCGGTCATTCCGTTTCCGACTATTGCGGGAACCGCGATTGTTGCCGCGAGAATTGCAAGCATCTGCTGGATTGCGAATACGACAAGTCTTCCGAATTTCGGCTTGTCTTTTACGTTGTAAATCAGTTTCATTTTTTTCCCTCCGTATTTTTATATAAAAATTTTGAAAACCTTATTACCTTTTTGAAAGGACGACTTTTTGTTCGCCGTCATATTCTTCAAAGCAGACCGTTATCTTTTCTTCGAGAGAGGTCGGAACGTTCTTTCCGACATAATCGGGTCTTATCGGAAGCTCTCTGTGTCCCCTGTCGACAAGAACCGCAAGCTGAATTCTGCTCGGTCTGCCGATATCCATAACCGCGTCGATTGCGGCTCTTACGGTTCTTCCGGTGAAGATTACGTCGTCGGTTATTATGACGCATTTTCCGTTGATATCGTTTTCAAACGGTCTCTTTTCGACCTGCGGCACATCGCTTTTCTTTTTGAGGTCGTCGCGGTAGAAAGTTATGTCGAGGAATTCGACCGGAACTTTTACACCCTCGATTTTTTCTATTTCCTCCGACAGCATTTTCGCCATCGTCGCCCCTCTTCTTAAAATTCCGACAAGCACGACCGAAGAAAGATCGCCGTTCTTTTCGGATATTTCGTGAGAAAGACGCCTTATAGTGCGGCTTACCGCCTGACCGTCCATCAAAAGAACTTCTTCAGCCATGTTTTCCTCCTTTTTTGCATAAAAAAAGATCCTGCCGTCAGGCAAGATCATAAAAATATCGTATTCAGAGTGCAGCCGCACTTCTCCGAAATTCCAACCTTGCCGACATCGCTGTGCCGAATTAAAGATCTGTTTCTTCGGACAGTATATCAGAGAAAGCGGAATTTGTAAACCCCCGCAACAGGATATTTTGTTTTTTTGTCACATTTTGACGAATTTCGGCAGACTGTTTCGGATATCAAACAAAATTCAATCACGGCGGTTTTTCTTTTCGCCGCCGAGATACTTCCGACGGGTCGCAAGCCCGCCCCTTATATGCCGCTCCGCCTTGTTCTTGTCAAGAACCCTGCGAACCTTTTCATATAAAACGGGATCGACCGTTTCGAGCCGCTGCGACAGGTCTTTATGTACGGTGCTTTTCGAAACGCCGAACATTTCCGCGGCGTGCCTTACCGTCGAACCGCTTTTTATAACGAAATCGGCAAGCGTCAAAATCCGCTCTTTCATTTCCCGTTCTTCGTATAAAGGCTCTGCCCGTCTCTTCTTCATAAAAAATCCCCCACGGCTTTTTATTAAAGCCTATGAAGGATTTGGGGGAAATATTCATTTTATATCATTATCGTTCCCATATAAGTTGAAGACTGCGTTAAAGTACGCCGCAGTCTATTCCAAAATTCTGGCGGTGCGTTTTTCCTTTGAAAGCGGATAAAGAGCGAGGCTGCCGTCTCTGTCGCAGGTGCCGAGGAAAATTTCTTCGGCAGCTTTATAGCCCTGTTCGGAAAGGTTCTTTTTGAGCCATTTTTCGTCTCTGCCGATACTTTTTAAGGCGTCTTTCATTATTTCGCCGTCAAAAATCACGTTTGCTACAAGCTCCTGCTGCGGCGGTTCGAGCCCCAGATCTTCCGCCGACGGCGGAGCGTATTTTGCGGTCGGCAGGAAACTTACCGTCCCGTTATATTCGATAACGGCGGTCTTTATATCTTTCAAATCAAAATAGCCTTGACTTCTGGCGAGAGTGAGAAAATCGCAGATATCGACCTTTGCCCGTTTCATATTTTCGCGGTAAAAGACGCCGTTGTCGAAAAGGATTACGGGGTATCCGACAAGAATTTTTCTTGCGGTCGGTTTTTTCGCCGAAAGAACCGTTATAAGAAGAGCAAGCACGCCGTAAATTATCATCGCTTCAAGGCTGTATAAAAAATCTTCGTCGAGATTTATCGCGGTTTCCGCCGCAATCGAGCCTATCGTTATTCCGACGATGTAATCGAAAAGATTAAGTTGGGAAATCTGCTTGTTCCCCATTATTTTCGTCAATATAAAAAGCACCGCCGCCGAAACGACGGTGGTAAGCAATATAGTAAAAAATTCCGTAAATACCACCTCTTTTGCAGTATTTACGGAAAATTTCTTTTTATTCAGTAAAGCCCACGCGTTATTTCGCCGACGGGCGGTTTTTTGTTTATATAGGCGTTTATTACTTCTTCCGCGGTCTTTTTGTCTTCGTCGGTGAAGAGAAGCTGCAAAAATCCCGCAAAGGAAGTGTCTTTATCCGCAGTCCACAAAATATCGGCGTTCCAAAGGGAATTCCGACAGGAAAAATCGCAGGTGAGCAGCATTTTTTTGCCGCGGCGGTCGATAAGAGTTTCTGGCTTTTTGCATTGCTTTTTAACGCAGTTCCGCATTATCATAAACGGCAGTCTGCCATAGGCGATAATCCCGGTGTTTTCTCCCGAAAAATCTCTTATCGCGGCGAACGGAAGTTCGAACGACGCGACGGTCGACGAAAGCCCTCTGTCAAAAAGCAGGCGGTTTGTCACCGAATTGAAAACATTGAGTCCGAAGTCGCCGTGGATATGAATTTCCTTTTCCGCCGAAAGAGAAACGCCGTCAAGAAGACGGATCTGACCGACATTTCCGACAATAAAATCCGAAA
>CAKSPP010000039.1 GCA_934481505.1 uncultured Eubacteriales bacterium | reverse complement strand
ACAGGAATATCAAGCGTTTCTTTTATTTTGGAAAACCCCTCCGCCGCACTTTTATCGGGAAAAGCGTATCTCAAAATCTCGCAGCCTGCATTTTGCAAAGCAAGAGACTGTTCCTTTAATTCATCAAACCGCGAAAACGGTATATTGCACATTGACTGAATCGGAATATGTTTTCCGTCGCCGATAACGACATTTCCGACCTTTACGGTTCTTTTCATATCTACCTCTTAATATATGGGAAAGAAAATATCCTTAAATGTTATAACTACCATCAGAATGAGCAGCAGTGCCATTCCGACAAGATGAACCACCGATTCGTATTTTTGATTTATCGGCTTTCCTCTTATAAGTTCTATCAGAAGAAAAACAAATCTTCCGCCGTCAAGAGCGGGCAAAGGAAGCATATTGACAACGCCGAGATTTATTGTTATAAGAGCTATCAGATAAAGGATTGAATCCCAACCCGATTTTGCCGCCTGGGCGATAACCTCGGAAGTTCCTACGGGTCCCGAAACATATTTAAGGGACGCTCTGCCGGTTATAATGTCACCGAACGATTCATAAGTCAGCGTTACGAAAGAAATCGTTCTGAAAAACGTTTCGTGAACGACATTCCCGAAAGTCTTTTCTTTTGCATAGACCTTAAAATCGGGATAAATGCTTTCCATATCCTTTGCAATTTCGTATTTTTCGAATTTCACATCTTCGAGTTTGACCGTTTCGCCGTTTCTTATTACGGTAATATCAACGGCATCTTTTCCGTAGGCTCTCGAAAACGCCGCCGAAAGATCCATATAGATATTTATTTTTTTACCGTTCACTTCGGTAATCGTATCTCCGACCTGAAGTCCGCAGGTTTGAGAAAGTGCGTTTTCGGTAAATTCACCGACGGTAACGGACGGGAGTTTTGCAGAAGTGCTGACAAGAATTGCCGTCACGATAAATCCGAGAAGAATATTCATAAAAGCTCCGGCAACGACAACAGCCATACGGATAAGCACCGGCTTTTTAGAAAAAGAATCGGGATCTTCGCTGTTTTCGTCCTCGCCCTCCATTTTGACATAGCCGCCTATCGGAAGAAGTCGGAGAGAATATAAAGTCTGTTTCCCCTGCTTTTTGAAAATTGCGGGTCCCATTCCGAGTGAAAATTCGTTTACCTTTATTTTTGAAAGTTTGGCAACCGTGAAATGCCCGAGTTCATGAATAAAAATCAGGAATCCGAGAATCAGGACGGTATAGAGTATTTGCAAAAATAAATCCATTCTATCACCTTTGGAAAGAAAAACAAGCATAGTTAGCTTTTACTGCATAATATGCTTGTTTTTTCGGTTATATGTTAATATATACGGGTGCGATATTCATAAGAATATATATTGCCGGTGCGGCAAAAAGCACACTGTCAAAACGATCCATTATTCCGCCGTGCCCTGGGATAAGAGAACCGAAATCCTTAACTCCGAAGCAGCGTTTTATAACCGACGCACTGAGGTCGCCTATTATTCCAAACACAGCCCCTATAACGGCGTAAAGAACGACCAACGTGTAATTTACGGTAATTTCATCGCAGCAGATATCGACTCCTGCCGAAAGGCAAAGCGTTGCGGCGATTGCGGCAAGCACGCAGCCGATAACACCCTCGATTGTCTTTTTCGGGCTTATGGTCGGAGAGAATTTCGCTGTTCCGAAGAGTTTACCGATAAGATAGCCGCCGCAGTCCGAGCCCCAAGCCGAGGCAAAGACAAAGACGAATGCAAATATTCCATTCGGAAGCTTTCTTATTGCGATAAGAGTGCTGAAAAGCACCGGGATAATCATCGCCATGCAGAAAATTACGCATATATGCTCAAAACTGAATGTTTTATGGAACAGGATAAGCGTAACAAAGAGAATGACCGCGATTATGAAAAACGCTAAAATAAAATCATTTTCGGTAATTCTCGGAGTATATCCCGCAAACGGAATAAGCACCGCAATAATAAGGGCAAAGGTTTTTAACCATTTTCCCTCGACATATTTCGTTACAACGAGAACTTCATAAATTGACATTGCTGAAATTGCGGCAACAAAAAAATTCAGCACAAGAGGATAGCCCGAACACAGCGTAACACCTATCATCACAAGGGTAATAACTATTGCGGAAAGTGTTCTTTTAAGCATAATCTCTCACCTCTCAAACTCCGCCGAAACGGCGTGTTCTTTTTCCGAAAGCTTCAACAGCCTTATCGAATTCTTCCGGAGTAAAATCCGGCCAGAAAGTCGGTGTGGAATAAAATTCCGAATATGCAGCCTCCCAAAGCATAAAATTGGAAAGACGCATTTCCCCTCCCGTTCTTATAATAAGATCGGGATCGGGCTGACCTCTGAAATAAAGTCTTGCGGAGATATCATCTTCGGTAATTTCTTTTCCGGGATTTTCTCTTATAAATTCGTTAAGAGCCGAAACGATTTCGTTTCTTCCGCCGTAATTTACGGCAATATTCACGGTAGTTTTAGGAATTCTTTCTTTGTTCAACTCTTCGATAATATCGATTTTTTTGCGTATCGACTCCCGAAGAACCGAAACATCGCCTAAGAAACGGATATGTGTCGACTTATATCTGCCTTCATCGTCCGCATAGTAGCGTTTGATTACCCTGTCGGCATATATATCGAAAAGATCCATCAGTGTCGCAACTTCGTCGTCGGGGCGTTTCCAGTTTTCGGTTGAAAACGCATAAAGCGAAAGGTGCGGCAGTCCGACATCTATTGCATGGTCGATTATCCGCTCCGCGGCGTCTACCCCGACTTTATGTCCGAAAGTACGCGGCATATTTCTTTTTTTTGCCCATCTGCCGTTTCCGTCCATAATAATGGCGACATGATCGGGATATTGAATTTCCGCAGAAATACTGCGTTTATTTTTTTTGAACCACATATTTATATTTCGAGAATTTCCTTTTCCTTTGCGGAAACGCTGCAGTCGATTGTCTTGCAGAATTTATCGGTAAGCTCCTGAATATCTTTCTCCGCAGCTTTGAGGTCGTCCTCGGTTATAACGCTGTTTTTCTTGTCTGCCTTGAATTTTTCAAGAGCGTCGCGGCGAATGGAACGGATTGTGACTTTGCTGTCTTCACCGATACGCTTGACGTCTTTAACAAGGTCTCTTCTTCTTTCTTCGGTGAGCGGCGGAAAAACAAGACGAATGGTCTTTCCGTCGTTCTGCGGATTTATTCCGATATCCGAAACAAGAATTGCCTTTTCGATATTTTTGAGAGCCGAAGCGTCATACGGCTGAATGATGAGCTGACGGGCTTCGGGGCTTGAAATGCTTGCGAGCTGATTTACGGGAGTCTGAGCTCCGTAGTAATCGACAAAAACCCTGTCGAGAACTGCGGCAGACGCTCTGCCTGCTCTTATTGACTTGAATTCGTTATCGAGAGCCGTTAACGTTTTTTCCATTTTTGCGTTAATTTCTTTATATTCTGCTTTCATGACAGTTCTCCTTAATTCAAAAATATTATTTCATCGTCGTTTGATATATGAGTTGAGCGGGTTTCTTTGCCGAGAATTACGTCTTTTATTGCTTCGCCCTCGCCGAGAACGAAGAGTTCGGCGGCAATATCGTTGTTTTTCGCTATTGCGGACGCCGCGACGTCGATGACGTTAAGCTGATTTTCTATGAGATAATCGTAAGAGGCTTTTTTTATCGCTCTTGCGGTGGGGTCTGTTGCGGGATCTGCAGTATAGACATAGTCGACGCTTTTTCCGAGAACAGCAAGGTCTACGTTAAGTTCGGCAGCCCTGAGCATTACTGCGGTATCCGTTGTGAAGAACGGATTACCGGTGCCGCCCGCAATGATTACGACTTTGCCGTTTTTCATCGCGTCAACAGCCTTTTCCGAAACGAAAAGGTCGCCTATTTTAGGCATCGGAACAGCCGTCATAACGACCGACGGAACGCCTGCTGTTTCGAGAGCGTCATGGATTGCAACGGAATTGAAAGTAGTTGCAAGCATTCCCATATTGTCGGCGTTTGAACCGTGCATTTTGCCGCCGCCGTTTTTGCCTCTCCATATATTTCCGCCGCCGATAACGATTGCGATTTCGCAGCCGAGATCATAGCAGTCTTTTATGTTTTTGCAGATACGGAGGGCAAGATCAAAATCAACTCCGAATTTCGGAACGGTTTTTTCTTTGCCGTCAACAATTTTCGTTTCGACGCCGCCGATAGCTTCTCCGCTGAGCTTTATAATTACTCTTTTATATTTAAGATCACTCATAGTCCGTCTCCGTCCGATTAAAGGTCAATTTTTGCCCAGATTGAAGCAAGCTCTTCTTCGTTTTTCGGGTCGGAAACGGTAACTCCGTCATAGAGTTTCCAGTTTTCAACATGGCAGGTAACCGAGCCGTCGGGTTTTGCTCCGAGTTCGCCGAGGGTTTCACATTCAAGGAAGTTCTTGTTGGTGAATGTTTCAAATGAACAGCCGCCGTCGGGATATTCCGAACCGTCGTAATGAGTATATTTCTTAACGAACATCGAACCGTGGTTTACATAAGCGGCAGTTCCGTAGTTAAGGTCAAAACCGAGTTTGAGGTTTTCGGCAGAACCGGGAATCTGCTTTAAGGTTACGAACTTTTTACCGAGGAAAAGTCTTTCGTCGGCAAGGTTTGTGTAAGGCCAAGCTGTTATCATTCTGTTCGGAAGAAGCTCGGTATCGTTATCGTTCATCTTTATGATTTCGGTGCCTCCCGAAGAAAGAACGGTAAGAGCCCAAAGAGCGTAATCCTGGCTTTCGCCCGAATTATTCGAAACATAATGAGAAACCTTAACTTCGGTATCGCCTACTATTTCGACGGTTATCGTGAATTGAAGACCGGTTATAGCCTGAGCTTCGCTTACAAAAACAGCTCCGTTCTTAATTTTTTCGAAAGCAACGGGGGTATTGTCGGGATAATAGGTATCTGCATATTCGGGGCTTATCCAAAGTCTGTGTCCGCCGTAAAGATACCATGTCTTATCGTCGCCGTAAAGCTCACGCATATCTTCTTTATCGTAATACTGTTCTCTGTTGATATCTTCAAAGAACATATTTTCTTTGCCGCAGAAACCGTAGCGGATGATTCTCGGTCCGATATCGAGAGTTACGAGAAGATCGATTTTGCCGTTCGAAATTTCAAGACATCTTCCGTAATTTTTATAATCCACTTCTTTGTAGTTGATCATTTCAAACACCTCGTATTTTATTAAAACTTGTATTATAAAAGGACTGACCGCCCTTTTCCGTCTTTTTTTTGCAGAGCGAATAGATGTTGTCGGCAAAAACTTCCGCTTTCATCTCTTCGGTAAATTTTTCGTCGTTTTCCGACGGCAGCGAATGATAAACGGGAAAATCCGACTTTTTCAGCTTTTTGAGAAGTTCTCTTCCTTTTTCGCCGAAAGCCAGAACATGGAAATAAGTCAGAGGTTCAGGAAATTTATCAAGCCCGAAAAACATCGAAAGAACGCCGCGGCGAACCGCCGAAAAAGCATATCTTTTGGTCTTTACACTCTCATAAAGTTCATAAAGAGAAGTTGCCGACGGGGCAAATTTCAGAATTCTGTTTTCAAGGCCTCCCGAAAGCCCGTAAAGTTCTTTTTTCGGAAGTCCGAGAACGGCGGCTCTCCGCAATGTTGCCAGAACGACCGTTTCGAATTTTTTATAATCGGCAATATTTCCGTTTTCAAGAGCAGACATAACCGAAAAGTTTGAGAATTCCGGCAAGTCCCCTTCTTCAAGAGTGTTTTCCTCAATTTTTTTCCTTGCACGGGTCGCGGAATATTCCGACGCGTCGTCGTGAAAACTTCCGAGCCTTTTTATCGGAAAAGGAATAATATCCGAAGAAAGCTTTTCTATTGCCGAAAGATATTCATAGGCAAGAATGTCGTTTGGTTCTTTCGGGACAAACTTTCCGCCCTCGGCAATTATTGCTTTTTCTCTTGCCGCCGCAAACGGAAGACCTTCGTCCATATAATTTTTAATAAGCCCGTCTGATTCCGCTTTCTTTTCGTATTCAGCCGTTTTATAAAAGAGCGAAAGATCGGGGGTTTCGGCACCGAACGAAAGGGTGTCGACAAAACCCGTTTTATCGAGAAGGAAAACCGAGCCGTATGCAAAATCTCTTGCAGATGCGATACTGTACCGAAGCGGCAGAGATATTACCAAATCAGCCCCCGACAAAACCGCGACTTTCGCCCTTTCGTATTTGTCGAGGATTGCAGGCTCGCTGCGTTGAACGAAATTTCCGCTCATGCAGACGGTTACGGTCTCCGCACCGAGTTTTTTAAGAGTTTCCAACTGATAAAGATGACCTTTGTGAAACGGATTGTATTCGGCGACGATGCCGACATTTTTCACAAAAATCACCTCCGTCTCGGCTTTTTATACATTATACCTGATTTTAATGAAAAAATCAAGCATTTAGAGAGATATTTTTAAGATAAAAAAGCACTAATTTATGTCCGAAAGAAAAGAATTTTCGCCGTAGGAAATAAATTCGAGTTTTCCGTCTTTATAAATGCAGCGGGAAACGGAAGCGTTCGTCACCCAACCGTGATTCTGCTTTTCTTCATCGGTCATTTCTTCATAGTAAAATTTAATGCAGTGAATAGGCGTTGCATGGGAAACTATCGCGATTCTTTTTCCGTCGTTTTCTGCGGCGATTTTATCGATACACTTTCCTATTCTCTCGGTGACTTCTTTTACCGATTCTCCGTCGGGAAAAGCAAAACCGAAAGTATCGGTCTGCCATGAAGCAAAAGCTTCGGGATATTTTTCCTGTAATTTTGCAAAAGGAGTATTTTCCCATGAGCCGGCGTTGACCTCTCGAAGCTCCGGCATTTTGATAATATCGCAGCCCTGATATGCGGCGACATGATGAGCTGTCATATAAGTACGGGTAAGGTCGCTTGAATATATACGCTCTATTTTTGTATCCGCCAAAAATTTACCCGTAGCATCGGCTTGTCTGTGTCCTTTTTCGGTAAGCACGGAGTTATACTGTCCGTGGAAAATCCGCTTTGCGTTGCCCTCCGCCTCGGCGTGTCTTATAATAATTATTTCCGTCATTTTTATTTCTCCCTGAAAAATTCCCGTATGAAAAGGCATACGGGAATTCTCTTATTCTATTTCAAGCAAAATTTCTCCGTTTTCGGCTTTTACGGATATTGAACGCACGGGGGTAACACGGTTGCAGATAGCCGCAACCGCTTTGTCCTCAATTTCTCTCTGGATTATTCTGCGGCAGTTTCTCGCACCGTATTGAGAGCTGTACGATTTATCTGCAAGCAGTTCAAGAACGCCGTCGCCGTAAGAAAACTCGATTTCTTTTTTTGCAAGAGCTTTTTTGAGGTCTTCGACATAAATCTTGATTATTTCGGGAAAAACTTCTTTCGGCAACGGACTGAAAATAACGATTTCGTCGACTCTGTTAAGGAATTCTGGACGCAAAAATTCCGAAAGAGCTTTTTTAACTTTTTCGTCCGAAATATCGGAGTCGGTTTTTCCGAATCCTGCCGAAGACGATTTAAGGTTAGAGCCTGCGTTCGTCGTCATAACGATAAATGTATGCTCAAAGGAAACTGTTTTTCCTCTCGAATCGGTAATTCTGCCGTCGTCAAGAATTTGAAGCAGAATATTGAGAACATCGGGATGAGCCTTTTCGATTTCGTCAAAAAGGATTACGGAATAAGGTTTTCTGCGAATTTTTTCGGTAAGCTGACCGGCCTCGTCGTATCCGACATATCCCGGAGGAGCTCCGATAATTTTCGATACGGAGTGTTTCTCCATATATTCGCTCATATCAAGTCTGATAAGCGTTTCGGGAGAATCGAAAAGCTTATCCGCAAGGACTTTTACAAGTTCGGTTTTTCCGACACCCGTAGGACCTGCAAAGATAAAGGAAACGGGTCTCTTTCTCGGAACAAGACTTACTCTTCCGCGGCGGACGCCCTTTGCGATTTCGGAAACGGCCTTATCCTGCCCGATTATTCTTTCTTTGAGAGCGTCTTCAAGATGAGAAAGTTTTCCGTTTTCGTCCTGTCTGATTTTAGTTGCCGGAATTTTAGTCCAGAGTTCGATAACCGCGGCGAGATCGTCGACCGTAACCTCGATTTTATCGATTTTCTTTTTTAAGTCATCGGCGGAAACCGAAAGCTGCATTGCCTCCGATTTGAGCTGTGCGATTTTCTGATAATCGGTCTCTTCGAGTTCTGTTTTTTCTTCCGTTTCGGCAAGCTCCGCTTCAATTTCGGAAAGTTTTTTTGTTGTATTAAAGTATTCGTTATATATCGGATTATTGAGAACCGCATTCGAGCAAGCCTCGTCTATAAGGTCGATTGCTTTATCGGGAAGATATCTGTCGGTGACGTATCTTTCCGAAAGCTCAACGGCTTTTCCGACTATCTGTGCGGGAATTCTGATATTGTGGAACTTTTCGTAATATCCCTTGATTCCCGTAAGCATTTCGGTAGCTTCCGCAATCGACGGTTCCTCGACGATAATCGGCTGGAAACGTCTTTCGAGAGCCGCATCTTTTTCGATATATTTACGGTATTCGTTAAGGGTTGTTGCCCCTATGACCTGAATTTCTCCGCGTGAAAGTGCGGGTTTCATCATATTTGCGGCGGACATCGTTCCCTCGGAGTCTCCCGTGCCGACAAGGTTATGAACTTCGTCGATAACAAGGATAACATTTCCGAGTTTGCGGACTTCGTCGATAAGCCCCTTTACTCTGCTTTCAAACTGACCTCTGAAATTGGTTCCCGCGACAAGAGCGGTGAGATCAAGGAGAAAGATTTCTTTGTCGGCAAGCTGTGCGGGAACTTCGCCCTTGACTATTTTCTGAGCGATCCCCTCTGCAATCGCGGTTTTTCCGACACCCGGTTCTCCGATAAGACAGGGGTTATTCTTGTTTCGGCGTGTAAGTATCTGCATTGCACGGAAAATCTCTTTATCTCTGCCTATAACGGCGTCGAGTTTTCCCTCGCGTGCTTTTTTGGTAAGGTCGGTGCAGAAAGTATCCAGCATTTTTGTCTGGGGTTTTTCTTTCTTTTTCTTGTCTGATTTTTTCTTATCTTTGTCTTTGCCGACTTCTTCCGCCGGTATTTCTGAAATTTCGCCCGATTCGTTATCCGCCGTCATATTACCCATAAGGTTTTTGAAGAAGTCGAATCCGCCCTCTCCGTCGAGTGCCGCAGGATTTATCCCCGAAGCGGACATCTCGTCCGCCATTTCCATCATTGATTCAAACTTTTCGTCCATTTCGTCGAGAGCCTCGTCCGAAATATCG
The DNA here is from genome assembly GCA_934481505.1 of uncultured Eubacteriales bacterium. Lineage (GTDB taxonomy): Bacteria > Bacillota > Clostridia > Oscillospirales > UBA644 > Geddesella. The sequence continues at coordinate 180 of CAKSPP010000039.1, read as the reverse complement.
ACATTGTCAATAGGAATATTCGCAGGCTTTATTCCGAGTTCCTTTGCACATTTTAAGCAAAGTCCCTCATTTGTGACCTTGTCGCCCTCGAATTTGGTGACAAAGACCACTGCTACATGTTTTTTACATCTTGAACAGCGTTGTATGTTCATAATTCTCCACTTTCCGATAGATTGTGAT
>CAKSPP010000038.1 GCA_934481505.1 uncultured Eubacteriales bacterium | reverse complement strand
AAGTTTTTCGTCGATAGCCTTTGCCGCGGTTTTTCCCGCTCCCATGGCAAGAATTACCGTCGCGGCTCCCGTTACGGCGTCGCCGCCCGCATATACGTTTTCTCTTGTCGTCTCCCCTGTTTCTTCGGTTACGACAAGGCCTCCGCGTTTCGTTGTTTCAAGACCAACGGTCGTCGAACGGATAAGCGGATTGGGGCTTGTACCTACGGCGATTATTACGCAGTCGACATCAAGCACGAATTCCGAACCCTCGACGGGAACGGGACGGCGTCTGCCGGAAGAGTCGGGTTCGCCGAGTTCCATTTTTATACATTTCATACCGATAACGGTGCCGTTTTTAATATCGCGGCGGTCGTCGGGATTATGATAGCCGAGAATTTCGGTCGGGTTGCAAAGCAGACGGAAATCGACGCCCTCTTCCATTGCGTGTTCGACTTCTTCGCGGCGTGCGGGAAGCTCTTCCATGCCGCGGCGATAGACGATATAAACATTTTCCGCACCGAGACGGAGTGCCGTTCTCGCGGCGTCCATTGCGACGTTTCCTCCGCCGACAACAGCGACATTTTTCGCGTTGAATACGGGAGTTTTCGCATTTTCTCTGTATGCTTTCATAAGGTTTACGCGGGTCAAAAATTCGTTTGCGGAGAATACGCCTTTAAGGCTTTCTCCCGGAATATTCATAAAGTTCGGAAGACCTGCTCCGCTGCCGATAAAGACGGCGGAAAAGCCTTTTTCGAAAAGCTCGTCTACGGTAAGGGTCTTTCCGATAATTACGTTTTTCTCTATTTTAACGCCGAGTTTTTTAAGGGTATCGACTTCTTTTTGAACTATCGATTTCGGAAGACGGAATTCGGGAATTCCGTAGACAAGAACGCCGCCCGCAAGGTGAAGAGCCTCGAAAACGGTAACTTCATATCCCTTTTTCGCAAGGTCACCCGCACAGGTAAGCCCCGACGGACCCGAACCGACAACGGCGACTTTTTTACCGTTCTTTTCGGGAACTTTTATCTCGGTTTCTTCTTTTGCGTTTGCTCTGTCGGCGACAAATCTTTCAAGTCTGCCGATACCTACCGGCTCGCCCTTTATTCCTCTTACGCATTTTGCCTCGCACTGGCTTTCCTGCGGACAAACTCTTCCGCAGACGGCGGGAAGAGAAGACGATTCGGAAATTACGGCATACGCACCGTCATAGTCTTTTTCTCTTATCTTTGCGATAAATGCGGGAATTTTGATATTGACGGGGCAGCCCGAAACGCAGGGCATATTTTTGCAGTTTAAGCAGCGGTCGGCTTCGAGAAGAGCGGTCTCTTCGGAATAGCCGAGAGCAACTTCCTCAAAACAATGTTTTCTTACTTCCGCCGAAAGGGACGGCATCGGATTTTTCTTCGGTGAATTGTTCATTTCGTCGCCCCCTTAAAGAGATTACATTCTGTTTCATAAGCGTGTTTTTCGAAATCGCGGTAAATCGACGAACGGGAAATCGCTTCGTCGAAATCAACGGCGTATCCGTCGAATTCGGGACCGTCGACGCAGGCAAAATGAGTTTTTCCGCCGACCGTAAGACGGCAGCCGCCGCACATACCCGTGCCGTCGATCATTATCGGGTTCATCGAAACTACGGTGGGAACTCCAAACGGACGGCAGGTTTCTACGACGAATTTCATCATGACAAGAGGTCCTATCGCGATAACTTTATCATATTTCTTGCCGCTTTCAAGAATTTCTTTAAGAGGCTCGGTAACAAGCCCTTTTCTTCCTGCAGTTCCGTCGTCTGTCATCAAAGTAAAGGTATTCGACGACTTTCTGAATTCGTCTTCCAGAATAACAAGGTCTTTATTTCTGAAACCGACAATCGCGTCGACTTCGCAGCCTTTTTCAAAAAGTTTGCGTGCTATCGGAAGAGCTATCGCACAGCCGACGCCTCCGCCGACAACGCAGACTCTTTCAAGTCCGTCGGTTTCGGTAGGTCTGCCGAGAGGTCCCGAAAAATCTTCTATTTCTTCGCCCTCGTTTTTAAGGCTTAATTCAAAGGTCGTTGCACCGACTGTCTGGAAAATGATATTTACGGTACCTTTTTCTCTGTCGCAGCCCGCAACGGTAAGAGGGATTCTCTCTCCGTCATCGGTTACTCGCAGAATAATAAACTGCCCAGCCTCGGCTTTTGCCGCGACATAGGGAGCAAGAATATCCATCTGAGTTACTGTATCGTTAAGTTTTCGTTTTGAAATTATTTTATAACCCATTTTCATCTCTCCGGTTTTCTTCATTACTTTTAATAATATACCTTTTTATTAAAATAGTCAAGTCAAAGGCTTTGTTTACACCATTTTATTCGGAAAGATTTAACCTCTTCCCCGTATATTTTCCCGTAATTTCCTTTACTTTCGGGGCAAGGAAAAAGAGTCCGACAAGATTCGGAAGAGCCATAAGTCCGTTGAAAATATCGGAAATATCCCAAGCGGCTTTCAAAGAAACCGTCGCACCGATAACGGTGAAAAGAACAAATACAAAACGATAAACGGCGGCGGAAGACACCCCGAAAATATACTCGAACGCTTTTATTCCGTATTGAGACCAGCCGAGAATTGTCGTAAAGGAAAACAAAAGAGACGAAACGGAGACGAATATTGCAGCCACGCTGCCCATTGACGACGAAAAAGCCGAAATTACAAGGGCTGTGCCTTCAAGAGACGAAAGACATCTTCCCGTTTCGAGGTCGATATTTCCCGAAACAAGAATAACAAGAGCAGTAAGGGTGCAGATAACAAAAGTGTCGGCAAAAACTTCAAAAATTCCCCACATTCCCTGACTTACGGGGTTCGCGGCAGAAGAAGAGGCGTTGACGGTAACGGAAGACGCAAGCCCCGCTTCATTTGAAAAAACGCCTCGTTTTATTCCCGTTTTTATCGTTTGGGAAATAAGGAAACCGAGACTTCCGCCGCAGACCGGAAGAAATCCGAAAGCCCCTTTGAAAATCGAAACAAACGCCGCAGGCAGAAGCGAAAAACGCGAAAAAATGATATAGAGGCAGCCGCCGATATATAAAAGAGCCATAAAAGGAACGAGTCTTTCCGCGATTTTGCCCACTCCAGAAAGTCCTCCCGAAAGACAGATATAAGTAACGGCAGCAAGCAGCAGCCCGACAATAAAACAGGGACTTAAAACTGTCCCGAAAACGCTTTTCGGCAGAAGCGAAAAAAGAGAAACGGCAGTAACGGCGATATTGTTCGCCTGCACGGCGTTGCCTATTCCGAAAGAGGCGAAAACGCAGAAAAACGCAAAGAGAAACGACAAAGGTTTCGCGATTCTCTTAATATACGGAACAGCCGAAAGCCCGTCCCGAAGATAGAACATTGCTCCTCCCGAAAATTCGCCCTTTTCGTTTTTGCGGCGGTAATATATTCCGAGAACATTTTCCGAAAATTTTGTCGCCATGCCGAAAAACGCGGCAACCCACATCCAGAAAACGGCACCGGGTCCACCGACGCAGATTGCCGCCGCAACGCCCGTTATGTTCCCTGTTCCAACCGTTGCGGCAAGGGACGAACAGACCGCCTGAAACGGAGAAACTGTTCCATTATCACCCTGTTTTCTCGCCTTTTTAATTGAAAAAACGGTTTCGCGAAGCCATAAAGAAAGTTTTGTTATCTGAAAGAAGTTGAGCTTAAAAGAAAGAAAAACGCCTGCCCCCAAAATCAGAATGAGGAAAGGCGTTCCCCAGACGATATCGGAAAGAGCGGCGTTTATTTCGGACAGAATTTTCATTATATCACCCCGTCAAAAATATTCGGGGGAAAATAAAAAAAGAACCACGAATGGTTCTTTGAATATAGTTGCTAAAAGGAATGTTCTCCGTCCTTTTGCCTGAGAGATTGCAAAGCTTACACCTTCGGCACCCGCAAGGGCTTCTCCGGAGTCTCGTCCACCGTCAGTCTTTATCTTTCGACGCCTGAGAGTTTTACTCCTTCGGCAGGCAGAGCCTTTTCCTGACGACTTCAACCGAACAAAAGTTTTAGCAAGATTATATTAGCACATTTTTTCGGGTTTGTCAACCCTTTTATCGGCAGGATACACAATATTGCCGTTTTTTCTTATCTCGTCGATAATTTCCGCACCGATAAGGGAAAGCGAATGGTCAAATGTTATCGGTTCGGGCAGTTTTTTCTCGATACATTCGAAAAACTCGGCAATTTCGTAATACATATTATATTTTTTCTGCGGAAGAGAAAATGTTTCTCTTTTGCCGCCCGAAATAACTTCTATTTTTGTCGGGTCGTTAATATTGTCGATAAGAATTGTCCCCTCTTCCCCCTGAATTTCGGAAGAAGAATAACCGAAAGAAACTTTCGAAGTATTGACTGTCGCGATAAAGGAACCGTAATCGAAAATGGCGGAAGTAACGCCGTCGGTTATCGGATATTCCTTTTCGTTTGTGTCAACGGGAAGCGACATCGAAACCGTCCGACGGGGTTTTCCGAACAAAATAAGCAGCGGATAAAGCAGATAAATTCCGATATCAGCCATTGCCCCTCCGCCGAAAGACGCTTTGAAAGTATTGACGTTTTCTCCCCTTTTATGGGCGTCGTAGCGTGTGGAATATTTCGAAAGAGTGAAAAGCACATTTCTTATTTTCCCGACTTTATAAAGATGTTCTTTTATCTGGAAAAGATTGGGAACAAGGAAAGTTTTATATGCTTCCATTAAAAACGAGCAGCTTTCCTTTGCCGCTTTTATCATTTCGCGGACTTCTTCGGCGTTCGTTCCGAGCGGTTTTTCGCAAAGTACGTTTTTGCCGCCGCGGAGAAGGGCGACGGTCTGACTGCAATGCAGAGAATTCGGCGACGCAACATAAACGCAGTTTATTTTTTCGTCCGAAATAATTTCGTCAAGCGTCGTGTAAACCTTATTACAGCCGTATTTTTCGGCAAACGCTTTTCCGTTTTCCGCATTACGCGAATAAACGGCTTCGAGATGAAAATTATCAAAATCTTCGGCAGCCGACAAAAACGACGAAACTATTTTCCCTCTTCCTATGGTTGCAAAATAAAACTCCATACCGCACCTCTTTCTTTATAATAAGTTACCATATTCCGACCGTAAAGTCAAGGGATATTGACATATGAAAAAATTTGTGGTATGATTTGTAGGAAAAGTATAACTATTCATACCGAAAGGAGAAAAAATATGCCGAAAGGGAAATACGCGTGGACCGCAAAGGTCGGAGAAAAAGGACAGATAGTCATTCCGAAAGAAGCAAGAGAGGTTTTCGGAATTAAGCCGGGAGACACCCTGCTTTTACTCGGAGACGAAAAGCAAGGAATTGCGATAGTAAAAAACAACATTTATCTAAAATTCGCAAAAGCGATATTCAAAGCACAGGAAGAAAGTGAAGAAGAATGAAAGCAGCGGTAAAATGCGAGAATCTGACAAAAAAATTCAAGGATAAAACAGCGGTTTCGGGAATAAACCTCGAAATTTACGAGGGAGAACTGTTTTCCTTATTGGGGGTCAACGGTGCGGGAAAATCGACGACCGTAAGAATGCTTTCCTGCCTTACCCTGCCGACTTCGGGAGACGCCGAAATATTTGAAAAAAGCATTGTTTCAGAACCTCTCGAAGTCAAAAAGGAAATTGCGGTATGTCCCCAGGAAACGGCGGTTGCCAAAAATCTTACGGTAAAAGAAAACCTTATTTTCACCGCGAATATCTACTTTCCGAAAGAAGAGGCAAAGAAAAAAGCCGACGAAATTTTTAAGATATTTTTTAAGGAAGACGAAGCGAAAAAGCGTGCAAAAACCCTTTCGGGCGGGCAGCAGCGAAAGCTTTCGATTGCGATGGCTTTGATTTCGGAACCGAAAGTTCTTTTTCTCGACGAACCCACTTTGGGGCTTGACGTTATCGCAAGACGCGAACTTTGGGAGTTTATAAAAACGCTGAAAGGCAAAATGACAATTCTCTTAACCACCCACTATATGGAAGAGGCGGAACACCTTTCCGACAGAGTGGCAATAATGCGTGAGGGAGAGATAAAAACCGTCGGGACGCCTGCCGAAATCATAGAAAAATCGGACAAAGAGACTTTCGAAGAGGCGTTCGTTCATTTCGCCGCGGGAGGATACTCTTATGAAAATGCTTAATTTTGCAAACAGAAACACAAAAGAGATGTTAAGAGATCCGCTGATGTTCATTTTCGCACTCGGCTTTCCTTTGGTGCTGCTCGTTCTGATGTCGGCAATAAACGCAAGTATTCCCGTCGACCTTTTCGCAATAGAAAACCTCGCTCCGGGGATTGCGGTTTTCGGACTTTCTTTCGTTTCTTTGCTTTCGGGGACTTTGCTTGCAACCGACCGCACAACGGCGTTTCTTTCCCGTCTTTTTTCAACTCCGATGACTTCGGCGGACTTTATTTTCGGATATATCCTGCCGTCGCTGCTGCTTTCGTTCTTGCAGACTCTTATCTGCTACGCCGCAGCTTTGTTTTTCGGACTTGAATTTTCGGCAAATATTCTCTTTTCGGCTGTCGTTTCCATTCCCTCCGCTCTTCTCTTTGTATCAATAGGGCTTTGCCTCGGCTGCTTGGTTTCCGAAAAAGCGGTAGGCGGACTTTCCTCCGTTATCATAAACCTCGCCGCTTGGCTTTCGGGAATATGGTTCGATATAGGTCTTATCGGCGGAATTTTTGAAAAGATATGCAACATTTTGCCGTTTATTCATGCGAAAGAATCGGTCGCCGCAGCTCTTAACGGAAATTTTTCGGATATTCTCCCCCACCTTCTTTGGGTCGTCGGTTATGCAGTCGTTTTTACGGTGCTTTCGGTCGTACTTTTCAAGAAAAAAATGAAATAATCTTATTGACATTAAAGCCTCGGTAAACTATAATATATAGGAAAAGAAAATTGCGGAGGATAAGAAAATGATTTTCAGAAACGCGGAAATTTACAATGAAAATTTCGACCTTGTAAAAGCCGATATTTCGGTCAAAGGCGAAAAAATAGAAAAGATAGGCGAAAATCTCGACGGAGACGGTTTTGACCTTTCGGGACTTACCGTTCTTCCCGGACTTATCGATATACATATCCACGGCTGTGCGGGAGCAGACACCGGAGACGCAACGCCCGAAGCTCTCGAAGCGATGAGCGAATGTCTTGTCAAAAGAGGCGTCACCTCTTTTTGTCCGACTTCTATGACCCTTTCTTTCGAAGAGTTGACAAAGATTTTTGCCAATGTTTCGGATATGAAAAACAAAGTAAAGGGTGCGTATATCCACGGCGTAAATATGGAAGGACCTTACATTGCGATGTCGAAAAAGGGTGCCCAGAACGCCGCATATGTAAGGAACCCCGACAAGGAAGAATTCAAACGCCTTTACGACGGCTGCGGCGGCAACATCAGGGTTGTCGATATCGCTCCCGAATGTGACGGTGCGGAAGAATTCATTAAAGAAGTCGAGCCTTACTGCCCCGTTTCGGTCGCACACACCGCGGCAGGATATGACGAAACAATAAAGGCGTTCGACCTCGGAGTAAGACATATAACCCACCTCTATAACGCACAGAGCGGACTTTCCCACCGTGCTCCAGGAGTTGTCGGAGCTGTTTTTGACAGAGCGAAAAAAGACGGCGTTCAGGCGGAAATTATATGCGACGGATTTCATATCCACCCGGCGGCTCTCCGCATAGCGTTCGCGATGCTCGGCGAAGACAACAGCATTATAATCAGCGATTCGATGAGAGCGGCGGGACATTTCGACGGAGAATATGACCTCGGCGGACAGACCGTTTACGTTAAGGACGGCAAAGCGTTGCTTGCCGACGGAACGATAGCGGCGTCGACGTCAAATGTCTATGAAGAACTCAAAAATGTTATAAACTTCGGAATTCCCGTTAAACAGGCGATAAAATCGGCGACGATTAACCCTGCGAGATCGATAAGAGTCGACAAAGAAACCGGCTCGATAAAAGAGGGCAAAAACGCCGACCTGCTGGTTGTTGACAAGGATATGAACATCAAACTTGTCGTCGTCAAAGGCGAAGTTAAAGTCAATAATCTGTAAGAAAAAAGCTTCTTTGGGACACCCTGTAAAGAAGGTGTCCCAAAGGCGACCTTGTATTAAATTAATATTATCGTTTTCATACGGCGTAGCCTTCGGGTTATGCTTTTTTTCTTACACCTCTCATTAAAAAAGTATTCCTCCATTTTTTCGGGAATGGCTTCACGGATAATTCCAATACCGTTGCGGTAAATTTTTACGCTTTAGTATCGTTTCGAATTTACTTTTAAAGCATATTCTGCTATAATGAATTTAAGGCGGTGATTTTATGTGTTTGTTCAAATTCTTCCACTTAACAAAAACTTTTGAAGAAGATATACAAAGAGAAAAAGATTGTATTGCCGTAATAAAAAAAGCAGTCAGCAATAAGTGCGGCATTGATAATTTTATAGATTATGACGATTTCACGGTTGCCTTTGCAGGTTCAAAAGACAATATGGAGTTAATGCTTGAAATTTGCACTCAAAAATATGAAGGCAAAAAATATTTGTATGCATCTGTCGATGACGAGGTTTCGTGGCAGGAGTGGGATTTTGACAATCTCGATGAATTTGAAAATAATATTATATGCTATATTGCAAACAGAGTAAATCGCACAATTAAAACAGTAACGGAAGTTAATAAAAAGAATTTCAAAGTTACATCTTATTATATGGATAAAAACGGCGAGTGGGTGTGTTTTGAAGATTATAGTTCAGACAGTAAATGGTTCTGCTTCATTACAGATCATTTAGCGGAATCCGGTGAAACAATCAAAACATATAAATTGGAAAATTAACCAAGTGGTTTTGGGTACCGCCTTATATTCCGACGATATTTTTTGTCTTCCGATTAGGCAGAGCAGAGTCAATAAATATCCACCCGCATAGCGGGTGGATATTTATTATATTTAATTACTGTTTTTTCGTTATTTTGAGAGAGCCTGCGATTATCGGGCAGAGGATTATGTTTATCAAGAATTCGACGATAAAGTTTATGCCGATAAGTCCGGTGAAGACATAGACGAGGACATCAGAGCCTCCTGCCCATGCTTTCAAGGTCTCGGAATAGAAAAGAGCCATGGCAAGGCAGAAAATTCCGGTGTTTACAACGGGAGCGGACGCCGCCGCGACGATTATTCCGGCAATGCCGTTTTTCTTTGCGACAAGGCGGTAAAGAAGTCCCGCGACAAGTCCTGCGGCAATGCCTTTAACAAAGCAAAGGGCAACCGTCAGAACGGGGTTTGCGGCAAGGAGCATTGCTCCGCCGAGGTCAAGACCTATAATGCAGCCGACCGAAGTTATAATTCCGAAAACGCCGCCGAGGAACGCTCCGCAGGAGGGTCCGTAAAGAGCCGCTCCGATAACGACGGGAACGAGAACGAGGGAAATGCTGACATTCGTTTTAATGATATAACCGAGGAACTGCAAAATAATGATGATAACCGACAAAACCGCGGTCGTTACAAGTTTGCGGGTTGCAAAACTGTTGTTTTTTCTCATAATATCTTCTCCTTTTGTATAAAATCATACGGAAAGGACGGAGTGGATATGGGATTTGAACCGATATTTCTCGCAATACTTTTTTCCGTATTTTTTATCTTCTCCAAAAAAGAGCGGAAAGCGAAAATCGCGGCAAATACAGTCTCGGGACTTGTATGTCTCATACTTTTCAATCTTTTCGCTCCGATAAAGCCGGGGTTCGGCTTTTTTCCGATAACCATGGCGTCGCTTCTCGGAGTTCCGGCGGTGCTCGCCATGGTCGTCGTCAAAATTTCCTGATTATTCTACGGGTTTATAGCTGCCTTTAAGACCTACGG
>CAKSPP010000037.1 GCA_934481505.1 uncultured Eubacteriales bacterium | reverse complement strand
CCTCTTTGCATCGAAAATGCAGCGAAAATCCGAGTCCGAGAGTCTCCTCCGATTTCGCCGAGTTCTAACGGATTTTCGAGAAAGCCTATTAGAATTTTTGATAGAACCGGGCGATTTTTCGCCCCAAAATCACGCTTTTGGCAGTGCGTGAAAAGCACCGGTTATGCCGGACTGCACCTAAAGTCGTGTAGGCAAATGCCGGGGCGGAATCAAAATTGCCGTTATCGGCAAAAATATTAGTGAAAACTGATTTTGCCTGATTGATTTTTTGCCGATAATGTGGTATACTAATATTAGTAACTTCGGAGGGCAAAATGATGAAATATTTATCCGTAAAAGAGATAGCGGCGCTTTGGAAGACCTCCGAGCGCAGCGTCCGCAACTACTGCGCGGCAGACCGTGTCCCGGGCGCTTTTCTGACGGGCAAGACCTGGAATATTCCCGAAAATGCCGAGAAGCCCGAACGGAGCAATAAAAGCAAACCCGCGCCGCAGATTTTGGCGGATATTCTCAAAGAGGAAAAGCGCAGTCAGACCCACGGCGGAATTTATCATAAGGTGCAAGTGGAACTGACCTACAACTCGAATCACATGGAGGGCAGCCGCCTGACCCACGAGCAGACGCGCTTTATTTTTGAAATAAACACCGTCGGCATTACCGAGGAAAGCGTGCGGGTGGACGATATCATCGAAACCGCCAATCACTTCCGCTGTATTGACGAGGTTATCGAAAGCGCAAAATCGCAGCTCAGCGAGAAATTCATCAAGCACCTGCATTTTATCCTGAAAACCGGAACGAGCGACGCAAAGAAAGATTGGTTTGCCGTTGGCGATTATAAAAAGTTGCCGAATGAGGTCGGCGGGCGGGAAACAACCTTGCCCGAGGAAGTGTCGGCGGAAATGAAAAGGGTGCTCGATGAGTATAACGGCAAGGAAACGGTGACGCTTGAAGATATCCTTGCGTTTCATGTGCGGTTTGAGCGCATCCACCCATTCCAGGACGGCAACGGGCGTGTCGGGCGGCTGATCATGTTCAAGGAATGTTTGAAACACAATATCATGCCGTTTATTATTGAGGACAGCATAAAAATGTTCTATTACCGCGGATTGCAGGAGTGGGACCGGGAAAAAGGCTATCTGACCGACACCTGCCTGTCGGCACAGGATACCTTCAAGAAATACCTGGATTATTTCAGAATACCGTATGAAAACTGAAAACCTCACGCACGGCTTTGAATGAACCGTGCGTGAGGCTTTTGTAATATACCGTGCGTTTGCGAAGAATGGGAAGGGGTTATTCTCTGTAAAAAGTGAAAATTCAGCGAATTTTCACTTTGGTCAGGTGATTTTTGCTAAAAACGGAAAGGTAGCCCTCATAAATTCTCAGGGCAAGTACAACGGTAGCATTGATGAGCATATAATCAAATAAATTAAATAATGATAAGCATGGAGGTCAACCTCTCGTGCCTATTGCTAAAAAGTTTTTAAACATAGATTGCTATGGGAATAACTATTACAGCAGGACCGTTTATTTTAGTTTTAAGCTCTGGTAAATTAAATTGCTTCATATCCTCGTTTTTTAATCCTGCAAACATCTCGGTTAATAACCCCTCTGGGAGAATAGACAGTGAAGTTTTTCGAAGTAAATCTATTTCCCCAGTACTGTCTTTGCTTATGAAAATAACTTTTCCGAGGACTTTGAAGTGTCCGCCAATAATTTCCGACACATTATCGTTAGCAAGGTACTGTTCTTGAGCAGATAGCACAGCAGTTCCTTTTTGATCCGAAAGAATGAAATCAATAGTTCCGCTATGTTTTAATTCACCTGCAAATGCTTTGATTTGACTTAGAATTCTGTTCTCTTGTTGTTTCTGATTATTTGCTTGAGTCTTGTTTCCTAACTGAGGCTTTTCGGCAAAAATATCTGCCATACGGAACAGGTCAATAAAAAGTTCCAAATAGTTTATCAAGGGATTTTTCTGCAATTCTCCTTCTATTTCGATAAAATCGCCTATCTGCATTTTAGAAACTTCAAAGTTCGATTTTAACATTTTATTCTCTATCAGAAAGTCCCTAAATTTAGAAAGCAAAGACACATTTGTATGCACTTTTTCTTTGGTGATGTTTTCATTTTCGTCCTTGTTTCCTGTACGATTTAATTCTCCCGCTATATTGATTTTCAGAAGTTTGCTGAGAATAGTTGCTGATGTTGAAATTCCTGCATTGGCTTTTTGTGTTGAACTGCTTTCGTTATGTTCTGTGTAATTTACTTGGCTTACTGTAGAGAAACCGTCTTCCATTATTGCAAGCATGTCCAAAACAATTTTTTCATTGATGTATACCGGAACAATCAGACTATCTGCATTGATTAAATCTCCCATAAAATGTATCCTTCCTTTTTAGAGGTTCTCTATAACTAAAGCAGGCTTGTTATTTTTAGATTGCTTTTTTGTAAACGATGGAATTGCTAAAGCAAATTTCAGTATGTCCATATTTACTCCGCCATATTGTCTGTCCAGAGTTCGCACTGATTCATAACAGTTTCGATCTGCTTTAGATTCCATACCGCAGGTCATCACGCTTCTCTTTACATAGATTTTATATCATAATGATAACGATTAGCTAATGATATTGATTCCAATATAAGTTGAGACATATCAAATATCTCTCGTGCATTGTGCCGAGAGTATGTCTGCATGATGTGTTTCGTGTCAAGCAAAATACCGAGGACATATTTGTAGTTTTCGGTTTCAGGTGAGTATTCAATCCAATCCGCTGTGCCTACGCTGACAAACTTCAGAGGGCCATCACCATCGCAGGCGGCAAATGGCATAACAAAAGCATTGTAAATATCATTGCTTTCTGCAAAATGTCTCGTTGATATATATTCTCCGTATGTGATTTGCTTCTGAATAGAAGATGTTGCAGGTAGGTGTACCGGAAGTCCTGTTATTCCAAACTTGTAGTACTTTGCATCGAGAATATAGAATTTGCCATCATGTTTCATAACCGTATCCGGTTCTAATGCACTACTTTCTGTTCGGTTACCATTTATAATATGCCATTTAGCATGTGGAAAATAGATATCTTTATTGTCCTCACCGAAAACATAATCTATGAGATTTTCCCATACATATTCAAACCGAGATACCCCAAACTGAAAGTCTCTCGTGTCTGATTGATCCTCTGTACAGTTGACAATGTCTATCATACTCGAGAACAGAAGTTTCTTTTCGCTGTTGAAGGTGTTTTTTAGGGCATCATTGAGCGTTGCGAGAAACATTTTCTTGCTGAAGCGCAAAGAAGGCTTTTTAGGCAAATAAGCAGTAGAAAGATAAAGCCATCCGAGCTTAGAAAAACTTTCATATACACAGTACTCGTGTATCCTCGTGAGAATGTTTGATTTATTTACACTCCGTTTTGCTATGAAGTCCAAATAAACAATGTTTCCATTATCCACTTGGGGTTGAACCTGTTGAATGGTACGCTTCCAGTTAATTTTTCCGTGATTATCCAGTCTGTGCTCGACCTCATGTTCTGTGTAATATCCATGAGCAATAAAATTTTTTATGACATACTGATATGAGAGAATCGGAAAAGTTGTCTGATCCTCACCATCACCTATCCTATTTTGGCCTTGTCGTTGGTTGCTAAACCTTTGCAGTACTGTAATAAGCCCGAGGATATCTTTTCGAACAGCGTCATCATTCTCCGAAAGATTATAACCCCTTGGAAATGAGACATGTGGTAGTCCATCTTTAAACTGAACACCTATAAAACCGTCGTCTGCAAAGTTGCAGACCGAGCAATACTCTTTCAACATACGCTCAACCCTGCTGTACTTTTAGCTGATCGTAGGAATCTACAATCGCTTCTACGATTTGATCCATTTGTGTCATATCACCACAAATGATTTTGAAATAGTGGTTATGATGATGATCAACTGGAATCTGTTCGCCAACTGTACGAAGCGCCTCGTTAGTTGGCACCTCGCACGAGATGACGATTCTGTTGCGCTGAACAATAATATCTGCAAAACTTGCTTTGCGAATATCGTTAGTTCTCCATGATGCGTATGTTAGAGAGCCAACGCTCGAATCATATGCATTGGCAATTCTCGCACTGACAGCATCAAACAGTGTGCGATATATTTCTACCATTTCGGGATTTTTGCTTTCGAGGTATTGCTCTGCAGTAGGATTATCCGTTTCAATGATATCGTCGGTTTCTTCAGCTATGGTTTCAAAGATGACCTCATCACTAAAGATAGAAAAGCCTTCACGAACAAATCCAGAAATCAACTCATCGAGTGTGCGATATTCAGACTTGAACACCTTATCGTGATCAAATTTGAAAGCATCATTCCACAAATACATTAGTATTTTTTCGCCAAAACGTTCTGCATCGTTCAAATCTGCTTCACGAACAAAATATGCACCGAGACGATTATCTTCGTTGCTGATATTGTTCTCCCCAAGCTCGGTGATTTTTTGATTTATTGCTTTAGCAAATGTACCCCATGTGATGCCCAATGCGCATATCTGATGATTTGCATATTCGCAGGCATCTATGTTGTTTTCAATCATTTTCATTGTCCAACGACGCTTAAAAGCCGTATCAAGAGTGAAGACATTCTGATCGGATGTATTCATAGTGGCGAGAATATAGAGATTCCCGGGAATCTTAATTTTCGTGGTAACATCTCCATAAACGCAGCTTGCGATATTCTCGTTACTCACACCGTACTCACTGCATCCGTCTGTGCCTCTGTCAAGCAACTGAAAAATATCTCCAAAGATTGCGGGAGCATTTCCGCGGTTTATTTCTTCAACCACAAGATAGAAACTCTCGTCGGGATTTTCTATTGATTTTTTGAGAATACGGGTGAATGGTCCTGGTTCAAAACGATACTCTATATGTCCTTCATATACTCTCGGCAGAATCTGCCCCACAAAATCCGAATATGTATAATCAGGATGAAAGACGGCTCTTTCCATATGAGCGTCATCATTACAATATTCGGTTTTTATGGTGTAACTCTTCCCGCATCCAGGAACGCCATAGAGAAGGATGTTTTCCGCAACCTGCGTAGGCGTGTTATTATCTTCATCGACAATATCCACTGGTGCATCTTGTTCCATGTATGGACGATTATCATATGACTCTAAATAATTCACAAGGAAGTCTTTATGAGCAACTGCAATATAGAATCCAAAACGAGTTAGAATTCGCTCAAAGGGCTTACTTGGGACAAAATCACTTGGTATTACTACTTGTGTTCCACTACCATTTCTTCTTCCATCAACCGTTCCTGCAACTTGTGCTATTCGTTGCTCGTTACATTCCAAACTAAATGCATAGTCGGCATATCTTTCGAATTGGTCATGAACAGCAATGCAGAAGTACTTTAAGTTATTCTCCAATGCATAATTCCAAGCCACGCCTCTTTCACGGGCACCGCTATCACGCGTATCAAAGAAGTTTTTAGTATTGTCTGTCTTGCGACTTACAGGGTAAATAAAGATAACACATCTATCCCCGTTAGGAAGATTATAAATAAACGCCCTGTTGCTTGTCTCGGGAATAAATTGAACATCGGTTTCATTCAATCCCAAATAACCGAATAGGGTTCGCGTTGCATCTCTTGTTGTATACGGCATTACTTATCGCCTCCTATTTTTTCTAAATTCAAAAGAGTATCATAAACAGCTAATGCAAGGCACTTTGAAAACTTAGGAGGAACAGCATTTCCGATCATTTTGTAAGTGTCAACATTACTTCCGTAAAAAACATAGTCATCATCAAATGTTTGAAGCCTTGCAGCCTCGCGAACCGTTATTGTTCGCAGTTGCTGTATGTCGGGATGGATATGTCTCAGCCCATCTTTGAATAAATGAGCTGGTATTAAGTTGCTTGGCTCATCCCAACGAATAACATGATACTTATGCACATTTGATGTTTTTCCCGTTCGCTCTGTGTATAACCTCTTCAATGCTTCTGTAGAAATATACTCGTTTCGACCAGAATCAATGTCATCAATTAAAAGACGGAAAATATCTATATCGCGCTTGCTTTGCCATCTCGCAATATGATTTTGAACAAACGGTTCCGGCAAACTGTGAGATATTCTCTTGCCTTCATATTTTTGATCTACCTCCAATGGGTAGAGCTTAGGAAGGTCCCCAATTGCTTCCCGAACAGTCATTTTCCTTTTTGCCTTATATTTTGGAAGCACAATCTTGTAAAAATTATTAATAGCCTCCTTGCACATGTCTTCACCATATGTTTCGATTCTAAGTCCGAAGATGATAACTCGTTTTCTATTTTGAGGAACCCCATATTCGGTAAAATCAATAATCGCATCTTTTAGGTTTGGAAGCACATAATAACCGCACTTCATGAAGCTTTCCTGAATGATTTCAATTATTGGTCTGTTGCCTGGCTTTGCACTAAGGATTCCAGGTACATTCTCAAACACAAATGCTTTGGGTTTGTATCTGCTAACAACTTTCAAATAGCTCTCAAAAAGATAGTTACGATAGTCATTACGCATTCCATTTTCGTCACGAACTCTCCCGGCTATTGAATATGCTTGGCAAGGAGGGCCTCCAATGATTACATCTATTCCAACTGTAGGTGAAATAAGTGAATCAAGTCCATCAGAACTACCATATTCAGAGTCGTTCCAACCTTTAAAGAGTTCTTCAGTTCTTTGAATGTCAAAACGTAGAACACGTTTTTCTGCGTCAGTATAACCCCATTTATCAGACAAACGCTTTTCAAGATTAAAGCACGGCATCTTTTCCCATTCTACGGCAGCAAGTGTATCAAAGAGACCTGTTTGTTCAAATCCATCCATCAAGCCACCGCATCCTGCAAATAAATCAATTGTTTTTATCGTTTTCATTTGCATTCTCCGTAATAATCCTAAGCAATTCCTTACCTAACGCTTGTCCAAGCAACGGAGGAACAGCATTTCCAACTTGACGACTTTGCTGTGTTTTAGTTCCAGTAAAAATGAAATCATCGGGAAACGACTGTATTCTTGCATCTTCTCGTACAGTCGGGATTCGATTCAATTCGTAATGAAAAATATTGCGATGTCCAGTATCCACAGTTCTAGATGGAGCATTGCCATCCAGCCTTGTCCAAGCCATGTGAAATTTACGACTTTCTCCCCATCCGGGTGGCAAGTCCTTATAATTTCCGCCTTCAGGAACCAACGCAATTGTATCAATGACAAATTGTTTATGCGCTGTTGCAACATGATTGTGCAAGACCTTACAGTTGCCTCGCATAAGTTTCTGGTATTCCGTTTTAGGAGCCTGAGAATACTCATCTACTTCTTGCCCCAATCCAGATGTTCTTGTGGGCAAATCGCTTATCGCATCTCTACAGGTGCGATATGTTTCCGGGGTGAACATAGGCTCTGGAAAATGGGGCTTTCCTATATCTTTTCGAACCCCCATAAAAACCAAACGCTTACGTACTTGAGGCACACCATAATCTGCCGCACAAAGAATACGACAATCAATGTTATATCCCAATTCCTTGAACCTTTTAAGAATTTCATCCTTTATCTGCCCATGATATAATGTAGCCATTCCAGGCACATTTTCAATAATAAAAGCTTTGGGATTAAACTCTTTAACCATTTGAATAACTGCAAGATAAAGTTGGTTTCTCTTATCATCAAAGTTTCTTGGTCCTGTAAGAGAAAACCCTTGGCAAGGCGGTCCTGCAATTATAACGTCAATCTTTCGATTTCCTGCAATTGTCTTAATTTTATCAAATGTCTCATGAATGGCGAGATCCGCATTCAACCCAATAGCACCTTTATGGTTCAGTTCAAATGTGTTGAGCGCTGCCTGATCGTTATCTACGCCAACAATGACATTAAAGCCTGCATCCATAAAACCTTTAGAAAGTCCACCACAACCAGCAAATAAATCAATGGCATTCATTCTAATTCACTCCTACGCTTCATTCTATAGCACTCTTGCCGCTCTTTATCCATTCGTCCAATTCGGAACATTTGAATTTCCACTGTTTGCCAATCTTCTGTGCGGGAACGCCCTTTCCCTTACGAATCCAGTCTCTTATAGTAGCAGGTTTGACCCCAAGATATTCTGCGGCTTCCTCAATGTTTATCCATTTATCATTTGTTATATCAGCCATGAGACTGCCTCCCTAACCTCAATCTTGCCATAAACATATTGATTATAGCACAATTTGATTGAGTTTTCAAGGTGTTTTCTGTGAATTCGCGGTGTTAAGCACTGTTTGATGATGTTTGTTGAGATTTGTGAACAGAAAAAATCATGGTTTATCTAAAACAATTATTCTTATTGAATCTTCGTCTAAACAGACGGAGGCTTATTTTTTGTCATTTTTCAATTTCATATCATTATAATGCGAAGAAAATATGGAACAGTCTCATGTGTGTCAAATACTGTTGAACTTTTCTTATGCCCAAAAGAGTGGTGAGTAAACGCCCAAGCGACCACTCAGCCCTAGCTCTCATCCCGTCTGCCCCAACCTATGTGAAAGACAGTTTTGTAAACAGCATCGCACAGAGGAACGCCGCAAGTACGGCAAGTACAAGCATAGTTCCGATATCAACCGCAAGTGCGGCAGAGCATGGAAACGCATCCATAACCGTTATGCGGCGAAGCATCCCTTTCTGTAAGATGTGTCTCAAGGAAGGCGGGCTGACTCCGGTACAGGAAGTTTACCACATTCTGCACTTTTTCAAGGGCGAAACTCACGCAAGGCACGACCTCGTGAGTCTCTGACAGTCATGCCACATCAAGATCCACCACAACCTTGTCGACCGGTAGGTGGGATGAAAATTCCCGGAACCTTTTCAGTCGGGCAAGGGCCTGGAGTCTCACATGTTCGAAAAAGGCGAAAATCAAAAGGGTAATTGACAAAAAAAGAGCCAGCATCTCACTGGCTCAGGGGGTGATAAAAAATATGTAATTTGTTTTCGCTGCTAACAAGACCATCATTTTTGTTTGCAAGATAAAAAATATGATTAGCGACGATATCTGCTGCTCTCACCAAGGTGTTCTTTGCAGAATTGCAGTACTGAAGATTTAGTGACTTAACAGACGGAAAAAGCGGTTTGTGAAATGTCATATATTCATAATTCCACATTCCAATTTTAAATTCTTTTTCAAGAGACTCGCGAAGTTCATACCATCCATCCGTCGCTGTTGAGTGCTCATCAACCAAAAATGAGATGGATTCAACTTCTTGAGGCATAATAATGCCTTGAGAAACCATTTCTTGGAGTTTTGTTTTCACCGCCATTTTGTAAGCCCAATCTAAATAGCGTTGTTTGCTCTTCTTGTTTGAGAAGAGCTCGTCCTTTACCAACTCCTTTTGATTAATAACAACACCAAATCTCTCTTCTGATTCAAGAATGTGATATAGTTTGTTTTTTGATTTAGGTTGTATGTTACAAGCCTTCACCTCAGCGCCTAGCTTAATTTTCTCAGATAATCGGACATTTTTTTCGGCAGCAATAAACCTTCTAGAACACACATCTCGCTCATCGCCAGAAAGGAAAATTAAACCGCCAAACACATAATAGCGATTATGTTGTTTGTCCAACACTCCAGACTCGTCCGAATAAATATATATATTCACAATAGCCTCCAAAAAGAGCAAAAAAAAACGCCCGAAGGCGTCCCCGCGGCCGACGATATTGCATATCGCTTAAACAATTAGTTCGGTGACGCGAGTATGCAGTGTATTTCTACCTGCAATTATATTATATGCAGTAGCCATAGTATTGTCAAGGCTTTTTACGAAAATTTTTAAAGAAAATTTTGGAAGGAGTGATAGTATGCCCACAAAATCGAATAACACAGGTGGGCGCGGCGATGCAAGCT
>CAKSPP010000036.1 GCA_934481505.1 uncultured Eubacteriales bacterium | reverse complement strand
CATGGGAAGAAATAAAAAAGATATGCGACGACGGAATGAAATATAAAACCGCGTCGGTCTGCATCCCCGCGTCTTATGTTAAGAGGGCAAAAGAATATGTCGGAGATAAGCTTCCTATATGCACCGTTATCGGTTTCCCGAACGGATATTCGACAACCGAAACGAAATGTTTCGAGACCGCCGACGCCGTAAAAAACGGGGCGGACGAAATCGATATGGTAATAAATATCGGCTGGCTCAAAGATAAAAAATATGCCGAACTTACCGACGAAATAAAAAGAGTAAAAGCCGCTTGCGGCGGTAAAATATTAAAGGTTATAATCGAAACATGTCTGCTTTCGGACGACGAAAAGATTGAAATGTGCCGAATTGTCACCGAATCGGGTGCCGATTTTATAAAAACCTCGACCGGTTTTTCGACCGCAGGGGCAACTTTTGACGACATCGCCCTTTTTGCAAAGCATGTAGGACCGAATGTGAAAATCAAAGCCGCCGGAGGAATTTCGTCGGTTGCCGACGCCGAAAAATTCATTTCGCTCGGTGCTTCAAGGCTCGGAACAAGCCGAATAGTCAAAATCGTAAAAGCGGAAAACCTTATATAAGAAAGGAAAACTGTTATGACAAAGCCTTATCCTACGCCTCATATAGCGGCGACTCCCGAAGATTTCGCGAAAACCGTTTTAATGCCGGGCGACCCTCTCCGTGCGAAATTTATCGCCGAAAACTTTCTTGAAAACGCCAAACTCGTAAATAACGTAAGAGGAATTCAGGGATATACCGGAACCTATAAAGGCTCTCGCGTTTCGGTCATGGCGAGCGGAATGGGCATGCCGTCGATAGGTATATATTCTTACGAACTCTATAACTTTTTCGGCGTTGAAAACATTATGAGAATAGGCTCTGCCGGGGCTCTCGACCCGAAAATCAAGGTCAGAGACATCGTTATGGGAATGGGAGCGTCGACAAACTCGAATTTCGCCTCTCAATATCATCTTCCCGGAACGTTTTCCGCAATTTGCAGCTATGAAATGCTCAGAACCTGTGTTTCCGTCGCTGACGAAATGAAACTTCGCTACAATGTCGGAAACCTGCTTTCTTCCGACACTTTCTATACCGACGAAAAAGGCGTCCCCTCGGATCTTACTTCGAACGCCGTCTGGACGAAAATGGGAATTTCCGCAATCGAAATGGAGGCGGCGGCTCTCTATATGAACGCTGCCCGTTGCGGCAAAAACGCACTTGCTATCTGCACTATTTCCGACCATATCGTCACGGGCGAAGTGACTACCGCCGAAGAAAGACAGACTTCCTTTACCGATATGATGACTCTGGCTCTCGAAACAGCAAAACGCCTCGGATAGGTGAAAATTATGAAAAGGATTTTTCTTATAGTGCTTGATTCCTGCGGAATAGGCAGACTTCCCGACGCCGATAAGTTCGGCGACGGCGACTGTAACACTCTGAAAAGAATTTCCGCGTCTCCGAAGTTTTCGGGGAAAAATATGATTAAAATGGGAATAGGCAATATCGACGGCGTCGATTTCCTTAAAAAAGCCGAAAAACCGCTCGCCAAATACGGAAAACTTGCGGAAAAATCGGCGGGAAAAGACACCACGACGGGGCATTGGGAAATCGCGGGCGTCATTTCCGAAAAGGCGATGCCGACATATCCGAACGGTTTTCCCGACAACATTATTGCCGAATTTTCAAGACTTACCGGAAGGGGAGTGCTTTGCAACAAGCCCTATTCCGGCACCGAAGTTATTAAGGTTTACGGCGACGAACACGTCAGAACCGGCGATCTTATAGTTTACACTTCCGCCGACAGCGTTTTTCAGATAGCGGCTCACGAAGAGGTCGTTCCTCTCGAAACGCTTTACGAATACTGCCGTATCGCAAGGAAAATGCTGACGGGCGACAATGCCGTCGGCAGAGTTATAGCCCGTCCTTTTATCGGCAAATCCCCGAACTATGTGAGAACCGCAAACCGCCGCGACTTTTCGCTTGAACCGACGGGGAAAACCGTGCTTGACGCGATAGTCGAAAACGGGAAAACGGTTTACGCGATAGGCAAAATCTCCGATATTTTCGCCGGAAGAGGAATTTCCGAAAAGGTTGTTACACACTCGAATAAAGAGGGAATGGCTGCGACCATTGACGCCGTAAAAAAAGATTTTGAAGGTCTTTGCTTTGTAAATCTTGTCGATTTCGATATGCTTTACGGTCACCGCCAGGATGTTGACGGCTATGCCGCGGCTTATGCCGAATTTGACGGCTGGCTGCCGTCGTTTATTTCGGAAATGAAAGACGGAGACGTGCTTATGGTAACAGCTGACCACGGCTGCGACCCCGGCGACGACCACACCGACCACACAAGAGAATATATTCCGCTTATTGTTTACGGAAAGAATGTTGCTCCGGGAAATATCGGAATTCGCCAGACTTTTGCGGATATTGCGGCGTCGGTTGCCGAATATCTCGAAATTCCTTATTCTTCCCCCGGAAAAAGCTTTCTTTAAGGAGGAAATATGACCGAAAAAGAACTTTGCAGTCTTGCGATAAACGCAATGGACAGGGCATATGTGCCTTATTCGGGCTACCGCGTCGGTGCGGCTCTTCTTACAACGGGCGGAAAAGTTTTTACCGGCTGCAATATCGAAAACGCGTCCTACACTCCGACCGTCTGTGCCGAAAGAACCGCGGTTTTCAAGGCGGTTTCGGAGGGATATACTTCTTTTGAAATGATAGCCGTTGCGGGCGGCAAAAACGGAAATATAACGGGAGCTTTTCCTCCCTGCGGCGTTTGCAGACAGGTTCTTGCCGAATTCTGCTCGCCCGATTTTCCCGTGCTTCTCGTTACGGGAAAAGACACTTTCGAACGCCTTACGCTCAAAGATCTTTTGCCGAGAGCTTTTTACCCGTCATATATAGAGTTGTAAAAAAAATATGACTATTTTTCAAAAAATATATTGACATCGCGGACAAGTTGTGATAAAATTATTACGAAGACAGATTTCTGTCACAAATTTTAGGAGGTTCATCAATGAAAAAGTTTTTAGCGGTTTTACTCGCGGTTATGATGCTTTTCAGCATCTGCGTACTTGCAGGCTGCGGTGAAACAAAGGATCCCGACAAAAAACCCGATGACGACAAGAAACCAGAAGAAGTTGCCTACAAGGTAGCAATGATTACCGACTACGGCGACATCACCGACGAGTCGTTCAACCAGACTACATATGAAGCATGCGTTGCTTTCTGCAAGGGCAAAGGATACGATTTCCAGTATTATAAACCCGCAGGCGACACCACCGCAGACAGAGTTGCTATGATAGAAAAAGCAATCGACGACGGACATAACCTCATAGTAATGCCCGGATACGCTTTTGCAGGTGCTATCGTTGAAGCTGCTCCTCAGTACCCCAATGTTAAATTCTTCGCACTCGACGTTGCTAAGGGCGACCTTCTCGAAGCAGGCGTTACCAAAGCAAACGAAAAATACGATTACAATCCCGATAACTGGGATTTTGACAAATATGTAAACATGTCCAATGTTTACTCCGCAATATATCAGGAAGAACTCTCCGGATATATGGCAGGCGTTGCAGCCGTTAAACTCGGCTACACCAAACTCGGATTCCTCGGCGGAATGGAAGTTCCCGCGGTTGTTCGTTTCGGCTACGGCTTTGTTCAGGGCGTAAACGACGCAGCTAAAGAACTCGGTATCAATGTTGAACTTAACTACGTTTACGGCGGACAGTTCTACGGCGACGCAGACATCACCGCAAGAATGGATACATGGTATCAGAACGGCACCGAAATCGTATTTGCATGCGGCGGCGGTATCTACACTTCCGCAGGCGAAGCAGCTGTCAAAAAGAACGGCAAACTTATCGGCGTCGACACCGACCAGAAACCCGTTATCGATAAGAAATACGGCGACGGTATAACCGTTACCTCCGCTATGAAGGGTCTTTATCCGACAACCATCGATACCCTCGGCGATATCATAAACAACGGCAACTGGGATAACTACAAGGGCAAGATCGCAAACCTCGGACTCGTTTCCGGCGACGACCCGACTCTCAACTATGTTCAGATCCCGATGGAAACCACTCAGTGGGCAGAAGGCAAATTTACACAGGACGATTATAAAGCCCTTGTAAAAGACCTCTTCGAAAAGAAGATCACCGTTTCCGGCGATACTTCCAAACAGCCCGCAGTAACCAACGTTAAAGTTGACTACCAGGGAACCATTAAGGGTTAATTGAAGCCTAGCATAATTATTATGCTATCGGGCACATTTTAAATGACGATTATTTGAAGGGGTGTCCTCTGGGACGCCCCTTCTCTATTTTTTGAAAGGGGAGCCGATGCCATGGGAGAATATGCCATAGAAATGCTGCATATTACTAAAAAATTCCCCGGTATTATTGCAAACGACGATATCACCCTGCAGCTGAAAAAGGGCGAAATTCACGCTCTTCTCGGTGAAAACGGAGCAGGAAAATCAACGCTGATGTCGGTGCTTTTCGGTCTTTACCACCCCGAAGAGGGAGAAATCCTCAAAGACGGGAAAAAGGTTGAAATAAAAGACCCGAACGAAGCAAACGCACTTGGGATAGGAATGGTTCATCAGCATTTCAAACTTGTTGAATGTTTTACCGTTCTCGACAATATAATTCTCGGCGTAGAGCCGAATACCGCAGGCTTTTTGAGAAAAAAAGAGGCGAGAGAAAAAGTTCTCGAATTGTCGAAACTTTACGGTCTTGCCGTCGACCCCGACGCCGTGGTCGAAAACATTTCGGTCGGAATGCAGCAGCGTACCGAAATTTTGAAAATGCTTTACCGCGATAACGAAATCCTTATTTTCGACGAACCTACCGCGGTTCTTACTCCGCAGGAAATAACGGAGCTTATGCAGATAATGAAAAACCTTGCCGCCGAAGGCAAGTCCATTCTTTTCATTTCGCATAAATTAAACGAGATAATGGAGGTCGCCGACCGCTGCACCGTTCTGCGTAAGGGCAAGTGTATCGGCACCGTAAATATAAAAGACACGACAAAACAGGAACTTTCCCGTATGATGGTCGGCAGAGACGTCGAATTCGTCGTACATAAAGAGGATAAAGAACCGGGAGAAGTAATTCTCGAAGTCGAAAACCTCACCGTTCCGAGCCTTGTCCACAGAAAGGACGCCGTCAAAAACGTTTCCTTTAATGTAAGGGGCGGAGAAATCGTCTGTATTGCCGGTATCGACGGCAACGGTCAGTCGGAGCTCGTTTACGGAATAACGGGTCTCGAAAAGGTAAAAAGCGGAAAGGTCAAGTTTTTCGGGCAGGATATGACCCATGCTCCGATAAGAAAACGCACTCTTTCGGGAATGAGCTATATTCCGGAAGACAGACATAAGCACGGACTTGTTCTTGATTATACCCTCGAAGACGATATGGTGCTTCAACGCTATTTCGAGCCGGAATTCACCGGCCGCTCGGGTTTCTTAAAACGCAAGAATATCCGCAAATACGCAAATAAACTTATCGAACAGTACGATGTCCGTTCCGGACAGGGCCCGATAACGATTGCAAGAAGTATGTCGGGCGGAAACCAGCAGAAAGCGATAGTCGCAAGAGAAATCGACCGCGACCCGTCGCTTCTTGTGGCGGTTCAGCCGACCCGAGGTCTTGACGTCGGAGCTATCGAATATATTCACAAAAAACTTGTTGCACAGCGTGACCTCGGCAGAGCCGTTCTTCTCGTTTCGCTCGAACTCGACGAAGTTATGAGCGTTTCGGACAGAATTCTCGTCATGTTCGACGGCGAAATCGTCGGAGAACTCGACCCGAAAACGACGACCGTCGAAGAACTCGGACTTTATATGGCAGGTGCGAAGAGAGGAGAACAGAATGGATAAAGTAAGAAACTTTTTCAAAAATAAAGCCGTTCAGTCGATAATAACCTCTCTGCTCTGCATAATTGTCGGACTTTTCATCGGTTTTATCGTTCTTCTCTGCATTAACCCTGCGGGTGCATGGCAGGGAATTACAGACCTTATAAAGAACTTTTTCACATTTTCGCAGCCTGCCTCCCAGGTAAAACATTTCGGAAACACTCTTGTAAAAACGGTTCCGCTGCTCATGTGTTCGCTTTCGATTTTGTTCTGCTATAAAGTCGGACTTTTCAATATCGGAGCCGCAGGGCAGTATGTTATCGGTGCCGGGCTGTCTTTATATGCCGCCCTCGCATGGTCGCTTCCGTGGTATGCGTGTATAATCCTTGCCGCGGTCGGAGCTGCCGTCTGGGGAATGCTCGTCGGTTTCCTTAAAGCATACTGCAACGTAAACGAGGTTATTTCAGGAATAATGCTCAACTGGATAAGCCTTTATCTTATCAATATGCTTTTGACAAACGTCAAAGAGCCGACAAGCCCTTATACGAAGAGCCTCGGAAAGGCGTCGACAATTCCCTCTCTCGGACTTGAAACGCTTTTCAACAACAATAAATATGTAACTATCGCAATTCCGATGGCACTTGTATTTGTCATAATAATATGGCTGCTTCTCGATAAGACGAAGTTCGGATATGAACTCCGTGCAACGGGACTTAACAAGCACGCCGCAAAATACAGCGGAATGAACGAAAAGAGAAACATCATCGTTTCCCTTGCAATAGGCGGAGCTCTTGCGGGAATTGGAGCCGCTATGCTCTATCTTTCGGGAATTGAACAGTGGTCTTGCAGTCAGTCTTCCGTTCCGGGAATGGGCTTTAACGGCATTGCCGCAGCGTTTTTGGGCGGTCTTAACCCGATAGGCTCGGTCTTTTCTTCCTACTTCATTCAGCATATCACTTCCGGCGGTGCTTATGTCGACAAGACGATGTATTCGTCGCAGATATCCGACCTTATCTCCGCTATTATAATTTACCTTTGCGGTTTCGTTTTCTTCGTTAAATATGCGATGAACAAATCGATAGCCAAAAGAGAAGCGGCGGCTGCCAAAAAAGCGGCGGAAGCCGAGAAAAAAGAGGAGGGTGAAAAAGAATGATTTTACTTGTTCAATATACTCTTCTTTATGCGGCGGTTCTTACCCTTGTCGCTCTCGGCGGCTGTTATTCCGAACATTCCGGCGTCATAAACCTCGGACTTGAAGGAATTATGGTCATGGGTGCTATGGGCGGAGCGTTCGCAATGAAATTCTTAACAGCGGCGGGCGTCACATCTCCTCTGACGATAATCGTCACCGTAATCGTTGTTTCTATGGCGATAGGAATTCTCTATTCGCTTCTTCTCGCGGTTGCGAGCGTCACTTTCAAAGCCGACCAGACAATCGTCGGAACGGCTCTCAATCTTCTCGGAACGGCGGCGGCGACCGTTATCGTCAAGGCGGTAAACACCTCGGCGACTATCGACAACGTTTCTTCCGTTATCGAATATATAGAGGGCAAAAAGGCGTTTATTTTCCATATCGGCTCTCTTGAAATGAACTGGCTCGTTCCCGTTGCCGCGGTAATCCTTATCGCAGCATATGTCGTTCTTTACAAAACAAAGTTCGGTCTTCGCCTTATGGCGTGCGGCGAACATCCGCAGGCGGCGGACTCCGTCGGTATCAACGTCTATAAAATGCGTTATGCGGGCGTTATGATATCGGGTGCTCTCGGCGGCCTCGGCGGAATAATGTATATCATCGTCGGTGCAAGCGAATGGAAATTCGAATACGGCGTTGCGGGCTTCGGCTTCCTTTCGCTCGCGGTTATGATTTTCGGACAGTGGAAACCCGGAAGAATCGCTTTGGCGGCTCTCCTTTTCGGACTTTTCCGTGCACTCTCCAATGTCTATCCGGGAATTGATTTCCTTGCAAACCTGAACCTTAACAGTGCGATCTACAATATGATGCCTTATGTCATATCGCTTATTATTCTTGCCTTTACTTCGGGCAAATCAAGAGCTCCGAAAGCCGAAGGCATACCCTACGATAAGGGTGCAAGATAAATTGTTTGCAAACGGGCTGTAAAAACTATGTTTTTACAGCCCGAATACGAGGTTTTATTATGAGAATGTATGATATTATCCATAAAAAAAGAGACGGCGGCAGCCTTACCGACGAAGAAATCGCTTTCTTTGTAAAAGGCGTTTGTTCGGGCGAAATTCCCGATTATCAGGCGACAGCTCTTTTAATGGCGATATTTTTTAACGGAATGACCGACGAAGAAACCGCAAAACTTACCGAATGTATGGCGAAATCGGGAGACACGGTCGACCTTTCGCGTTACGGAAACCTTTCGGTCGATAAACACAGCACCGGCGGCGTCGGAGACAAAACCTCCCTTGTCGTCGCACCTATCGTGTCGTCGCTTGGAGGCAAAGTAACGAAAATGTCGGGCAGAGGGCTCGGACACACAGGAGGAACGGTCGATAAACTCGAAAGTATCCCCGGTTTCAACACCTCTCTTTCGGCGGAGGATTTTATTTCTCAGATAGACAAAGTCGGAATGGCGGTTATCGGTCAGAGCGGAAATATGACCCCTGCCGATAAAAAACTTTACGCGTTGCGTGACGTTACCGCGACCGTCGACAGCATTCCCCTTATAACCTCGTCGATTATGAGCAAAAAGCTTGCCGCAGGTTCCCATTCGATAGTACTTGACGTCAAGGTCGGCAGCGGAGCGTTTATGAAAACGCCCGAAAGTGCAAGACAGCTTGCCGAAAAGATGGTTACTATCGGCAAAAAATGCGGAAGAAACATGGCGGCTTTGATGACGAATATGGATAGCCCCCTCGGCTTTGCCGTCGGAAATTCACTTGAAGTTATCGAGGCGGTAAACGTCATTCGCGGAAAAGAAGAGGGCGACCTCAAAACCGTCTGCGTTGCGTTGGCGTCCGAAATGGTTTTGCTTTTCAAGGGCGTTTCGGTCGAAGAGGCGGAAAAACAGGTCGAAGAAGCGATTTCTTCGGGCAGAGCCTTTGAAAAAATGAAAGAATGGATAGCGGCTCAGGGCGGCGACGAAAGATATATCGAAAACACCGACCTCTTTGAAAAAACCGCTTATTCTCACGAAATAAAAGCCGAAAACGACGGCTTTATCGACTTTATGGATTCCGAAAAAATCGGCGAAGCAAGTGTAATTTTGGGTGCGGGAAGAGCTTCGAAAGAAGATGAGATAGACCACGCCGCAGGAATTATAATCGCCAAAAAGACGGGCGACAGAATTGAAAAGGGCGACACTCTCTGCACACTTTATTCAAACAATGAAAAAGCGTTTGCGGAAGCTGAAAAGATGTATCTGTCGTCTCTTGTCGTAGGCAAAGAAAAGGCGGAAGAAAAACCGCTTATTTACGGAATTGTGAGGTAGTTATGAGCGAAATGCTGACAATAGGAATTGCCGGAGGTTCGGGCAGCGGAAAAAGCACGATAACGCAGCTGCTTGTCGAAAAATTCGGAAACGACGTCACCGTTATAAGGCACGACGACTATTATAAAGCTCACCACAATCTGCCTTACGAAGAAAGAGCCAAACTCAACTACGACTGCCCCGAAGCGTTCGATACCGACCTTATGGCGGAGCATTTGTCCCTTTTACGGCAGGGAAAGCCTGTCGACTGCCCCGTTTACGACTATATGGAGCACGACCGCAGCGATAAAATCCGCCGCATAGAGCCGAATAAGGTGCTTATTATCGACGGAATTCTTATCCTTGCCGAAGAAAGTCTCCGCAAACTTATGGATATAAAGATTTTTGTCGACACCGACGCGGATATCAGAATTCTGCGGCGTATAAAAAGAGACGTCAACGAAAGGCGGAGAACCCTCGATTCGGTAATAAACCAGTATATCGAAACGGTCAAACCCATGCACGAAGCGTATGTCGAACCGAGCAAGAAATTCGCGGATATCATAATTCCGGAGGGCGGATATAATATCGTCGCAATGGAAATGATAGAAAACCGAATTTTACACCATATAAACTGAAAAAAGCCCGCTGCTTTGGCTGAGGGCTGATAAGGAAGTATTGGTTTCTCACAGTAAAATTCCCCGTATCTTTGTCCAAAGCCTCGCAAGGCGACAGCCTTGCTGCATTTTGAACTTCGATACAAGAAATTTTACTCTGCTACGAAACTGCGTAGCACTTCAAAACAAGATTTTCGAGTGCAAGAAAAGGCAAAA
>CAKSPP010000035.1 GCA_934481505.1 uncultured Eubacteriales bacterium | reverse complement strand
TACCGTATGCCCGGGGCGAAAAATGTTCTTATGCTCCTTTGGGATAAGGCGAAAGACTTCCTTACAAGAGCTTTTACCGTTATTTTTATGGCGTCTATTGTCGTATGGTTCTTGCAGACGTTTGATTTCGGGTTTAATATCGTAAGCGATGCAAAAGACAGCATCCTTGCCTGCCTTGCCGGCTTCGTTTCTCCGATTTTTGCTCCGATAGGTCTTAACGACTGGCGGATAGTGACGGCTCTTATTGCAGGGTTTATGGCAAAAGAAAGTGTTGTTTCGTCGCTTGAAGTTCTTACCGCGGGCGTCGGAATAACCGCTGTTCTTTCTCCGGCGTCGGCTGTGAGTATGCTTGTTTTCTGTCTTCTCTATACGCCATGTGTTGCGGCTGTGGCTGCAATAAAACGCGAACTCGGCGGAGGATTTGCCGCCGTGATAATTACAGGGCAGTGCCTTCTTGCATGGCTTGTCGCTCTGCTTGCACATACGGTATGTATGCTTGTCGGAATCGTATAAAACGAATTTGTATTTTGAGGGATATATATGAACAAACCGGAAAAATTATTAAAGTCGAAAGTCCAGCGGTATAATCACGAAAAATATTGGAAAAACCGCAGTATCGTAATCGACCCCGAAAACAAATGCCCGAAAATAATAAAGGCGTTTCTGCTTTATCGGATAAAAAGATCGGACGCTTTTAATAACGCGAGCATGGGAACTCACCTGAATTACGGTGCGAAATTCAAAACGCCTCCCGTCTTTCCGCACGGACTTAACGGAATTATTGTTTCGCATAACGCCGTTATCGGAGAAAACTGCACTATTTTTCACCAGGTAACAATCGGCGGAAGAAAAGGCGGATATCCGACAATAGGCGATAATTGCATTATAGGCCCCGGCGTTAAAATTTTAGGCGGCGTCCGTATAGGAAACAATGTGAAAATCGGAGCGAACAGCGTTATTGTCGAGGATATTCCCGATAATGCGGTGGTCGTTGTCGAAAAACCCCGTATCATAATCAAATAAAAAATCCACCCGAAAAGGGTGGATTTTTTTGCTGTATTCGAATTACGCCGCAATCCCGAAAAGCGAAAGATAACTTCCGAGTCCGGTTACCGTAATTATAAGGTAGGCGATGTAAATTATAAGCATTAAAACGCCTTGCCAGCGGCTGAATTTCTTGTTTATTATCGTCGGAATTGCCGCAATCAGCGAAACGATTATCGCGACGGGGAAGTCGAGGTAGATATTCTGTGCCGAAACGGGGAGATTTCCTCCGTAAATAAAGGAGCACACCGCAAGAATAAGCGTTGTGTCGATAACGTTTGCCCCGATTACATTTCCGACCGACATCGACGCCTGTTTTTTTATTATTGCCGAAACTGCGGTGACAAGTTCCGGTAGGGAAGTGCCTATTGCGACAAAGGTTACGCCGATAATCGCTTCCGAAACGCCCCACGATGCCGCAATTTTGCTTCCGTTGTCGACAAGCAGCTGAGAACCGAGGACTATTGCCGCTGCTCCGACAACAACTCTTAAAATATTCGTTATTATCGACTTTTTGTCAACCTCGGGCTTTTCCGTGCCATCTTCCGACGGGCTGTTTTTTGCCGAGCGGATATTTTCGAAAATGTAAAGTGCGAAAATCAAAAGCAGAACCGCCGCTCCGATAAGCGAAAACGAACCGTTAAGCGAAAAGAGGAAAAGAGCGACAACCGCCGCAATAAGCAGCGAAGCTTTCGGTGCAAAATCTTTTCTCTTGATTGCTATCGGCATAAAAATCATGCTTATCGCAAGGATCATCGCGGTGTTGCAGATAACCGAGCCTATTCCGTTTCCTATCGCCATTCCGACTTTGTCCTGCGACAAAGCAACCGCGTTTGCGGCGTCCGAAAACAGAATTCCGTGTCCCTCAATTGCGGCTATCGTCGAAACTATGATTTCGGGCAGGGTTGTCGCAATGCTTATTATCGTCGCCCCGATAATGAATTTCGGAATTCTCGTTACTTCCGCGACCCAGACCGCTCCGTCAACGAACCAGTCGCCGCCCTTTACGATAAGGACGACACCCACGATAAACAGCAGGTACATCAAAAAAATCTCCATAAATTCCCCTCCGTTATATAAAAAAAGTGTATGGCACATACAGTCCATACACAAAAAAAGACCGCATGTGCAAGATTTCTACACATGAGTCTCATATGCCGGGCTTTCGCCGGTATGTCGACATATCACGATAAATCGTCGATTACTCCCTCATATTGCGTATATTGTATCATAAAATCCGAAAAAAGTCAAGAGAAAGAAAAATATTAAACTGTCCTGTTTATCGGACAGCGGCTTTGCTATAATATAATTGTAAAGAGAAACGGAGGGATTTTAATGAACGGAAAATTCGGTGCTTTTATTGCTGCAATAATAATGCTTTTTATCGGACTTGCGTTTATTAGTATGTCGCCCGATCTCGACAAAACTCCGACCGAAAACAAAAGCTATAAAAGCAATTATACCTATAAAACACCGTCGACCGATAAGTCAACAACGGACACAACGAAAAAATCTTCCCCGAAAAAACAGCCGACGGTATCAAACGACGATTATTTCAACGCAAAAGATTATCTTTCACCCGAAGATTTCTACGCGGACCATTACGACGACTTCTACGATTACGAAGACGCCGAAGACTACTATTATTCATATAACTGATTATTCGATGATTTTATCATTTTTTATTATCCTTTCATTGAAAACGCACCTGTTTTTCAGGTGCGTTTTTCATATCTTGACAAATGTGAAATTTTTGTGTATAATATTTATATGAACACGTTCATAAAATACGGAGGGAGGAAAGATATTGCCGAAAGTTATTGAAAACGTCAGAGAACAGCTGCTTGAAGAAGTCAGACGACAGATCGTCGAACGCGGTTATGCCGAAACGACCGTGCGTTCGGTCGCGGGAGCCTGCGGGCTCGGCGTCGGAACCGTCTATAACTATTTCAAGTCAAAGGATATGCTTATCGCGACGGTGGTTGCCGAAGACTGGAAACGCTGCACCGACCGCTTTAAGAATTCCTCTCCCGAAGGGGCGGAAGAGACCGTAAGACTTATTTACGATATGCTCCGAACCTTTGAGGCTGAACACGAAGCCCTTTTTACCGACCCCGAAGCCGCAAAGAAATTTTCTTCCATTTTTACCGAAAGACACGGACTTCTTCGCGGTCAGATAGCCAAGTTTCTTCTTCCGGTATGTAAAAACGGCGACGACCCCGAATTTCTTTCGCAGTTTATCGCCGAATCTCTTTTAACATGGGGGACTGCCGGTGTTCCCTTTGAAAAACTGTATACTATTTTGAAAAAACTTATATAAAGGAGAAAGAACAATGAGTAGTTTTGAAAATCTTCGAATCGTAGACAACTTTTACCAGACATCCCTCTTTTTCCCGATGCCGACCGTAATAATCAGTACCCTCTGCGAGGACGGCTCGACGACCCTCGGACCGTATTCCCTCGTTCAGCCTTACTATGTCGCGGGAAAAGACTTTTACGCAATGCTTCTGAGCTGCCGCAACTCTTCGAACACTGCCCAGAACATTCTGCGTAACGGAAAATGCACCTTGAACTTTATCGACGACAACCCGAAGTCCTTTAAGGAAGCCGTAAAGCTTTCCTGGCCGGGCGACAAACCGTCCGATAAAATGCCGAAATGCAATTTCAGACTTGAAAAAGGAATTATCGAAGAAGAAACCGGAGAAAAAAGACCTCTTGTTCTTACCGACGCAATTCAGGCAATAGAATGTACCTGGGTTCGCGAACTCGACGGAGCTGATAAAGACGCCGCGGGCGAACTCAACGGATACGAACCTCCGTATCACGATTTCAACGGTATCACAAGCAAATTCGGTGCACATTTCATTCTCCGCGTAGACAAAATCTTGATGAAGAAAAAATACAGCGACGCAATAATCAACGGCGTTCGAGCAAAAGACTTTCCGCCGCTTCCCGTCGACTACGGCTACCGCGATTCCAAAAACTTCTGGTTCCATAAGAAAACCAAGATGCGTGCCGAACTTCTGCAAGTCCGCAAGGCATCTCTCGAATCGGTAAGATACGCCGCAGACCGTGCCGACGACAAAGTAAAATTCACCGACGACGCCCTTGAATCGATTCTCGGCGTTCCCCGAGTATTTCTCTCGACCGTTCTCAGAGGCTGCGTTCAGTGGGCAAAGGAAAACAATGTCGAACTTATCACCGCGGAACATATGAAAATTATAAACGATAAGCGTTCAAAAGAAAAAAATAAGAAATAAGGAGAGAAATTTATGAAAGTAGTACTTGCCGGAGCTTTCGGAAATCTCGGTGCAGAAATTCTGAAAGCCCTCTGTAACGCAGACCATGAAGTAGTTGCCGCCGACCTTAAAGAAACGAAGGTCGAGGGAACCGAAGGAAAATATAAATTCGTCGCAATAGACGCGACAAACCCCGAAACCTTAAAAGGGCTTTGCGACGGTGCAGATGTCGTTATCACCACCATGGGACTCACCGGAGCTTCAACAAAATTCACCGCTTACGATATCGACTATAAAGGAAATATGAACCTTTACGCCGAGGCAAAAAAGGCGAATGTCAAGAAATTTAACTACATTTCGGTTATTTCCTGCGACGAAAAGGGTGCGGAAAAAGTTCCGATGCTTCACGCGAAATACCTCGTCGAAGAAGAAATCAAAAAACAGTCTATGGACTACGTTATCTACCGCCCGACAGGCTATTTCTACGATATCGCAAAGGTCTTCAAACCTTATGTCGATAAGGGCGAAATGCAACTTCTCAAAGGCTACGGAACGGTTAAAGCAAACGTCGTCGACTGTCCCGATTTCGCAGCGTTTATCGTTGAACATATGAACGATACGAACGCCGTTTACAATGTCGGAGGAAAAGAATCCTATTCCTATGAAGAAATGGCGAAAATGTGCTTTGACGCCGCAGGAAAACCCCTCAAAATCAAATGGGCTCCCATCTGGCTTTTCGGAATACTGGCAAATCTCCCGAAAATCAAAAAGGCGGGCAAACACGATATCATCCTTTTCTCGAAATGGACTTTGAGCCACGACCTTGTCGGAGATACAAAAACGGGTGACGCAAGCTTTGCCGCATACATAAAAGATTACTTCGGAAAGGGGAACTGCTGATATGCCTTGGGGTCTTCTCGGAATTTTATTCTGCGTCTGTGCCGTCATGTGTGCGGTAGGATTCTATAAATTCGTTTACTTCCTTTCCATAGGTTACGGCTTTGCCGTTGCCGGCGGCGGAATCGCGATTTTTGTAATGTATCTCGTAAATCCGACCGCAACTCCTCTCTTTATCGTCCTTTTACAGCTCGTTCTGTTTATTGCCTACGGTGCCCGTCTTTCGGGATTTTTGCTTGCAAGAGAACTGAAAAACGCCTCCTACCGCAAAACCGACGTCGCCAAAAGCACTCTCGATAAAAAGAGCGAAAAGAAAATGCCCGTTTTCGTGCTTTTCACTATCTGGATCATGGTTTCCGTTTTGTATGTCGCCCAGGTAAGCCCGATGCTTTTCAGAATAGTCAACAATTCCACCGACATCGTTCTTCCTCTTATCGGAATTGCTGTTTCGGTTTTCGGAATTATCCTCGAATCGGTTGCCGACTCGCAGAAATCAGCACAGAAAAAAGTTCGTCCCGATATGGTCGCGACAAAAGGACTTTACCGTATCGTCCGCTGCCCGAATTATCTCGGTGAGATTATTTTCTGGACAGGAGTTTTCGTCAGCGGAATTTCGACCTATGCGACCGTCGGTCAGTGGATAACCGCTATAATCGCCTATATCTGTATTGTCTATATTATGTTCAACGGTGCCCAGCGTCTTGAAAAACGCCAGATGAAACGCTACGGCGACAACGAAGAATATAATACATATGCCGACAAAACGCCCATTATCATACCCTTGCTCCCGATTTATCATTTGAACAAGAAATAAAAAACGGAGGAAAATATCATGAAAGAATTTTCGGTACTTATGTCGCTTGCCGATTACGTTCCCGTAATCCTCTTTGCGGCGGCGTCGATAATCCTTATCCGCGATATGTATAATAAAATGAGCAAAGGAGCTTTCGCCCTCTTTGCCGCAGGAACGATAGATGTAATCTGTGCGGGCTTCTTAAAGGCGACCTATAAACTGCTTTACGCTCTCAAAGTCTGCGATTTCGAAGCGTTGAGCGATGTTTTCTTCCCGATGCAGTCGCTTGGTTTTATGCTTGCCGGTATCGGCATGCTCGCTCTTCTCTGTCATAAACAGAGCAAAAACGCCGTTGCCGCCGTCGCTCCGCCATTTTTCAGCGGAACCTTTGTCTTTGTCGGACTTATGGTCGCAGGTCTCGGTCTTATGAACGCGGGTCTTTGCGTGATGTCCGCGAAAGTCAAAAAGCCCGTGCTTTCGGTTCTCTTTGTAATTTCCTTTATCTGCTCTCTCGGAATGGGATATCTTTCTTCCCACGATTTCGACGGTGCGATGATGAACTGGATTGCCGAGGGGGTAAACACCGTAGGACAGGGTGCTTTGCTTATCGGAGCTATCCTTCTGCATAAAAGCGGATTTGAAAAACTCCGTCTTCACGGCGGTGAAGAAGTATGACCGACGTTCTTCTCGACCTGTTAAACAAAAAATATCCGCTTACAGACCTTGATGTCGGCGAATTTTCGAAAATGAAAGTTTCGGGAATGAAATTCTGCGTTTCGGCATATCGTGCCGAAGGCCTCGGACATGTTTCTGTAATGAAAGCGAAAGGCTTTTTCGGGCTTATGAAAATGGATACCCTTATCATAGTTCCCGATAAAAAGGATCTGCCGCTTTATTCCTACGACCGAATTCTTGCGATGGGTAACGATACTCTTATTATCGAGCTTTATGATACCGTCGCGGGTTCATTCGACGCTTCGGCTTTGGAAAAAGCCAAAAACAAGTTTTCCGCTCTCCCCGAAAGAGATCCCGGAGAACATTGGTACGACAGCATAAAACTGCCGCAAAGCATTTCGAAAAAGGCAAAAAATATGCCAGAACTCGACTCCGCGGCAATCGAATATCTGAAAGCGTTCCTTGCGTCCGACGCAAAGACGGCTTTTAACGCCGAAGAAAAACAGAAAAAGACCGAATACTACGTTTCGGGACTTCTCAAAAACGGAGGACCGTCGACCGACGTATTCATGAAGAAATTCGGCGAAGAAAAAACGAAAGAGCTTTTCGAAAAGGTTCTGTTCGGAACAAAAAGATAATAAAAAATCCTGCACACCGTGCAGGATTTTTTGTTATATAAATCTTTTATCTTCCGCGATAAGCTCGCCGTCAAACAATATGTAACTGAAATTGTTGGAGTCAAGCCCCACTTCGATAACATGTCCGCCGACCGTCGCTTTCAGGTTGTGTTCGAATTCGAAAACGGCTTTTCTTTCGTCGTAAACACGCCCGTTTATAACAAGCTCGTTTACGCTTTTTACCCGTCGGTAAACTATATCATAATTCTCAAACTTTTCTTGCAGAAAAATTTTCGCCTTTTGTCCGTATTCTGCGTTTCGCAAAACCGGAGTGTCTATCCCGTCAACAACGACTTTCGCGTCCTGCTCTTTTTGCCTTTCGGCTTCTTTTACCAACGCCTTTTTCCTCATAAAGCCGATGACCGAAACAAATACCATTCCGGCAAAAATAAAAATGCCCAGACCGATATACCATTTTCCGTATCCGAAAATAGCCTGCTGCGAACTCTCAAAATCGAGCAAAGTTTCGCTTTCGGTTTTTACCTCAATAACATATCTGTTGTTCGGATTTACCGAAATGGAAAGCGGTGTTCCTTTTTCAAGCGACTCCATTTTGCTTGTGAATTCGTCTTCTGTCGTATAAGGATAAACATTAAACTCGGAGCCGTCGGCAAACACTATTTCGCAGCTTCTTGCGGCAGATTCATATCTTTCAAAAACTCCGGAATATGTTTCCGCCATGTCTCTCGTTATCGGAATGTTGGCTATCTGCAAAAGAACGAAAATCAGCCCGAAAACCAGCCCTAAAATCGTAAGTATAATTAAAAATGCTTTGCTGTTCAGTAATTTGTTGTAAAAACTTACCTGTTTTTCTTCCATATTTCCACCTCTCACCAATTATACTATAAATCCTGAATTTTTCAAGAGCATGGGAGATAAAATACCGGAAAAATCTGTTCGTTGAAAGGGATTTGGTAAAATGTAGTTTTACCGATAGTCGGACATCATATTCAAACAATAATCCGCACATTCGTCTTTTCGTTTTGTATTCGGTATAATTAAATCATCAAATACAAGGAGGCCTTAATATGAAAACAATTTTTGAAAATCTCGGCGGTGGTTATGCACAACAAGGTGATTATAACTTGCCGAACAACAAAAATTGTTAACGAATAAATGATTTATAATCGAGAAAAAAGGCACAACTTACGGAGAAAAATTCCGTAGGCTGTGCCATAATCTTATTTTAGTATATAACAATATTACATACCGATCTGAACAGAAGCCCAAATGAGGGGCTAATAAGAGTCCCCGATCGTCATGCCTTATTTCCCTACCCCGTGGAAAGTAACAAAAACACAAGAATTAAATTCATCGCTTTATAAACCGTTGCGTTTTTGCGAGAAATATGATATTATATTCTAAACAGCCAAGATCGACTGTTCCTATTTTGCGAGTTGATCCTGTTTGAATCGAGGCTGACGGTATGGATATAAGCTATA
The DNA here is from genome assembly GCA_934481505.1 of uncultured Eubacteriales bacterium. Classification (GTDB taxonomy): domain Bacteria; phylum Bacillota; class Clostridia; order Oscillospirales; family UBA644; genus Geddesella. Next base: position 1,452 of record CAKSPP010000035.1, on the reverse strand, counting down.
AAAAGCTCCGGAAATTGCTGATAGACAGGGATATGAAAAAGAAAGACCTTGAAAAGGCTGCGGGCATCAGCAACTATGTCATTTCCAAAATGACCAGGAATAAAAATATCACGGTTGAAACCGTGGGTAAGATCTGCAAAGCATTGAACTGTACGCCGAATGACATAATGGAATTCGCATCCGACAGTGAGATTTGATAATGCTTTAGTATACTGTCTTTGGTAAATGCACATTCGGAATCGTCCTGCCGAGAAGCAAATAAAACTGCCAAAGGACATTCTTTGCCTATGAGAGAAAGCGAGAGATTTCCCCTATGAAACGGAATACGAAACAGCTAATCCCTATGATCCTGGTTTTTACAATCATTGCAGCGGGCTATTCCTGCCGGATACTGGCTATGCTCGACATCGGCGGTGCTTGGATGAGTTATATCCGTGCGGTACTATATTTGCTGCTGTTTTCCCTGTGGGGTTTTTCCCTCGACCGTCGCATCATACAGAAGCAGGCGCTGCACTGCCTGCGTCTGACTGCGGCACTGATGCTGCTGTGGCTCGTTTTGCGTACTCTGAAATATGAAGTCGTCACCGACCTTACGGTGGCACGGTACATTTGGTATCTTTACTATTTACCGATGCTTTTTATCCCGCTACTGGGAGTGTATATTGCGCTTTCTCTCGGAAAGTCGGAGAAATTCCGTTTGTCCGGAAAGATCGGCGCTTTGGCTCTTGTTCCGGCTGTGCTTTTTTTGCTGGTCATTACGAACGACCTGCACCAGCAGATGTTTGCTTTCGACAGCGGAGTTCCGGGCGTGCCTGACAATTATTCCTATTCCCACGGTTTTTTGTATTTCATTTGCCTCGGCTGGATTGTCGCCTGCATGTTTTTTTCGCTTATCTGTCTTTTGAAGAAAAGCCGAATCCCGGGCGGCGGCAAAAAGAAGATCAGACCGTTTGTTATAGGCTGCACAATGGTTCTGTACGGGGTTTTGTATATGTTGGGGATCCCTGCCGTACGCTGGTTGTTCGGCGATATGAATGTAATGTTTTGCCTGTTATGTGCGGCGATTTATGAAAGTTGCATACGCTGCCGTATGATACAGTCCAATACAGGCTATGTCGAACTGTTCGAGGCAACGACGCTGGCGGCATGTATTGCGGACCTCAACGGAGATATCGTTCTCCGTTCCCGGACTGCAGGCGAAGATATGGTTTGCCCGAAAGAGGGACTTCAGATCCTCCGTCCGAACGGGATACGCATTTCTTCGGCGCCGATAAACGGCGGATATGCCGTTTGGCAGGATAATGTGCGCCCGCTGATCGAACTGCGCACAAAGCTGAGCGAAAACAAGACCGAAATAAAAAACAACAAAGAAAAATTGCAGGAGGCTTATCTCGTACGGAAAAAGCTGCACGAGCTGACCGAAAAAAACCGTATTTACGATGAGATAGAGAC
>CAKSPP010000034.1 GCA_934481505.1 uncultured Eubacteriales bacterium | reverse complement strand
ATATATTCGTCGAGAATATTGCGGAGAGAAAGAATTTTCGGCTGCGACTGGTTATTTACAAGAGCAAGCATATTGACGGCAAAAGTCGTCTGCATTGCCGACTGGGTGTAAAGTTTATTCAAAACTACCTGTGCGTTCGCGTCTTTTTTGATTTCGATGACGATACGCATACCGTTTCTGTCAGATTCGTCGCGTAAATCGGAAATTCCTTCAAGGCGTTTTTCTCTGACCTGCGTCGCGATATTAGCGATAAGCTGGCGTTTGTTTACCTGATAGGGAAGTTCGGTAACGATTATTCTCGTTCTGTCTCTGCCGAAATCTTCAAATTCGGTGCGGGCTCTTACGGTTATGTGTCCTCTGCCGGTAGCATATGCCGCACGGATGCCTCTTCTTCCCATTATTATGCCTTTTGTCGGGAAGTCGGGTCCGTGAATGTGTTCAAGTAAGTCGTCAAGGGTTGCTTCGGGGTTATCAAGAACTGTAATTGTCGCGTCGATAACTTCCGAAAGGTTATGCGGCGGAATGTTTGTCGCCATACCGACGGCAATACCAGAAGAACCGTTTACAAGAAGGTTCGGGAAACGGCTCGGCAAAACTCTCGGTTCTTTGCGTGTTTCGTCGAAGTTCGGATCCCAGTCAACGGTATCTTTTTCGATATCGCGGAGCATTTCGTTTGCGATCTTCGACATTCTCGCTTCCGTATAACGGTAAGCCGCAGCTGGGTCGCCGTCGACGGAACCGAAGTTACCGTGACCTTCGAGAAGAGGATATCTCATCGAAAAATCCTGGGCAAGTCTTACAAGTGCGTCGTAAACCGAAGCGTCGCCGTGCGGGTGATATCTGCCGAGAACGTCGCCGACTGCCGTCGCACATTTTCTGAAAGGCTTGTCGGAAGTAAGTCCGTCCTCGTACATTGCATAAAGAATTCTTCTGTGAACGGGTTTCAATCCATCGCGGACATCGGGCAAAGCTCTTCCGACGATGACCGACATCGCATATTCTATGTAGCTTGTCTTCATTTCGTGGACAAGCTCCGAAGTTGTAATGTGCTGGTCGGGGAACATTATGTCTTCGGGTTTATAATCGACGTTTTGTTTTTTAGCCATAATGTTACCTCCTTAATAGTCAAGATTTACCGCATACTGTGCGTTTTCTTCGATATACTGTCTTCTCGGCTCGACTTCTTCGCCCATAAGCAGAGTGAAAATTCTGTCGGCAGCCATTGCGTCTTCGAGTTCGATTCTTCTCAAAGTTCTCGTTTCGGGATTCATAGTCGTTTCCCAAAGTTCGTGCGGGTTCATTTCACCGAGACCCTTGAAACGCGAAATGTCGATTTTGACATTCGGGTTGTCTCCGCGGAGTTCGGCGGAAACCTTATCTCTTTCTTCGTCGCTGTAAGCAACTCTTTCGGTTTTTCCTCTTTTGAGTTTATAAAGCGGAGGAACTGCGGAATAAACATATCCCTGTTCGATAAGCGGACGCATAAATCTGAAAAAGAAAGTCAGAAGAAGCGTTCTGATGTGAGCTCCGTCAACGTCGGCATCCGCCATGATTACTATTTTATGATAACGCAGTTTTTCAATGTTGAAATCGTCGCCTATTCCTGCTCCGAGAGCGGTTATGACGGGAGAAAGCTTATCGTTTCCGTAAACTTTGTCGGCTCTTGCCTTTTCGACATTGAGCATTTTTCCCCAAAGCGGAAGAATAGCCTGGAAACGGGAATCGCGTCCCTGGGTAGCAGACCCTCCCGCACTGTCTCCCTCGACGATGTAAATTTCTGTAAGGGAAGCGTCTCTTTCGTTACAGTCGCGGAGTTTATCCGGCATCTGTCCCGAATCGAGAGCGGATTTTCTTCTTGTGTCTTCTCTTGCTTTTCTCGCGGCTTCTCTCGCTCTCTGAGCCATTGTCGCCTTGTTTATTATAACTTTCGCGACAGCGGGGTTTTCTTCAAGGAAAGTCGTCAGTTTTTCGGTGATAAGGGAGCTTACGACCCCTCTCATTACCGAGTTTCCGAGTTTTGTTTTGGTCTGACCTTCGAATTCGGCTTCGGTAAGTTTTACCGAGATAACCGCAGTGAGTCCTTCTCTTACGTCATCGCCCGAAAGGTTAGCATCTTTTTCTTTGAGAATTTTATATTTTCTCGCGTAATCGTTTATGACGCTTGTCAAAGCAGCCTTAAAGCCCGCTTCGTGAGTTCCGCCCTCGGTGGTTCTTATGTCGTTTGCAAATGAAAAAATCGTTTCGGCATAAGAATCGGTATACTGCATTGCAATTTCCGCCGAGTTTGTGTCGTTATCCTGCGAAACGTGGATAACTTCGTGCAGCGGATTGCATTTTCTGTAAGAGTTTATATATTCGACATAGGTTTTGATACCGCCCTCGTAGCAAAGGTCTTCGACAACCGGTTCTTCTCCTCTTTCGTCGGTAAGAATTATTCTTATTCCGGCGTTAAGGAAAGCCTGCTCACGCATACGGTTAAGGATTACGTCATATTCGAATTCGAGCGTTTCGAAAATTTCGCCGTCGGGGAAGAAGGTTACTTTCGTACCCGTTTTATCGGTAGGACCTACTTCTTGAACGGGTTTTTCCGCCTTGCCTCTGTCGTATCTCTGTTTATACATTTTGCCCGTGCGGCTGTCGTAAACTTCGACTTCGAGCCATTCGGAAAGGGCGTTTACGACCGACGCACCGACTCCGTGAAGACCTCCCGAAACCTTATATCCGCCGCCGCCGAATTTACCTCCGGCGTGAAGTATCGTAAATACGACTTCAAGGGTCGAAATTCCCATTTTCGGATGTTTGCCGACAGGAATTCCTCGTCCGTCGTCTTCAACCGTCACAATATTCCCCTTACCGAGTGTTACGCGGATATTTTTGCAGTATCCGGCAAGGGCTTCGTCGACCGCGTTGTCTACGATTTCATAGACAAGGTGGTTAAGCCCCTTTACGGAAGTTGAGCCGATATACATACCCGGTCTTTTTCTTACGGCTTCAAGACCTTCGAGTACCTGTATCTGACTTTCGTCGTAATTTCCGGTGATTTTGTTATCACTCACTTTGTTTTTCCTCCTGATAATATTGGAAAAATATTTTTATATCTGACTGAATAAACTTTCTTTCGATTCGTTTCTTTTTATAAGAGTCGAAGTCGAAAGAGAAGTAAGATAAACATATTCTCTGTCTCCGTCGCGGCAGACGATATATGACCGCGGCAGATCGTCGGTTACGGTTATAACCCTGTTTTTTTTCTGTGCTTTCATCAAAAACTGCTTTGTTATAGTCGAACCCGTCGTGGTTTCAATATCGAAAATTCCGACGATATCGCTTTTTTTGATCATATAGTTAAGACCGATATGAAGATACATTATAAATAAACCTTTCCCTGCGAAACTCTGAAATATTTCGCCTTTTCGAAAAACTCCGTTTTTTCGCAGGTCGTAACTATTACCTGCCTGTTTTTAATGCTTTCGGTGATATATGCTTTTCTCAAAGAATCAAGCTCCGAAAAAACATCGTCGAAAAGCATTACGGGATATTCGTCGTTATATTCATAACAGATATCCGCTTCGGCAAGTTTAAGAGCCATAACAAGCGAACGCTGCTGACCCTGCGAACCGTAGATTTTTGCGGTGTTTCCGTTTATAAAAAGCGTAAAATCGTCCCTCTGGCAGCCCTCGGTCGTGCAAAGAAGTCTTTCGTCCTCCGAAAAGCTTTCCTTTAACTTGTTGTAAAGAGCTTTTTCCTCTTCTTCGGCGGATTTTATTTCTTTTCCCGAATATGACTGATATTCCGCGGTCATTTTTTCTTTTCCCGAAGAAATTTCGTCAACGGTTTTTTCGGCGAAAACAAGAAGTTTTTCGAGATATGTTTTTCTCGTGTTGGTTATTATTCCGCCGAGCTTTGCGAGCTTCATATCCCAGCTGTCAAGAGTTTCGAGCATATCTTTTCGCTGCGATTTCAAAAGAAAGTTGCGTTGGGCAAGCACTTTCGAATATTCGTTAAGAATTCTGAAAAAGCCCGGTTTTATCTGACAGATTGCGGTATCGAGAAATTTTCTTCTTATTTCGGGTCCGCTTTTTATAAGAGAAAGATGTTCGGGATAGAAAAGAACGGTGTTTATCTGACCTACCATTTCGGCGGAACGGACTTTTACTCCGTCTTTTATTATTTCCTTGCGTCTGCCGTCGGCGATTTTTATTTCGCCTTTGACTTCTCTGTCGCTTTTTTCAAAAACGCATTTTATATCGGTGAAAAGACTTCCCTGCTTTATAAAGTCGGTGTCTTTTGCACCTCTGAAACTTTTCATCGCCGAAAAAAGCCAGATGCTTTCTATTATATTGGTTTTTCCCTGGGCGTTGTCTCCGTAAAAGATATTTACGCCGTCGGAAAATTCAAGGTGTTCGCTTTCTATATTTCTGAAATTTTCAAGTGAAAGTTCTTTTAAGTACATATCACAGTCTCATCGGCGAAACGAGATAGAAAAATCTTTCGTCGTCGACGGGGGTTATACACATCGAAGCAAGCGGATTGTTGAGTTTTATAAGAATTTCTTCGTCTTCTATAACAGAAAGAATACTCAAAACATATTTGTTGTTGAAACCTATTTCAAGGCTGTCGCCCTGCTTCTGGATATCTATTTCGTCGCTGAAAGAGTGTCCCTCGGTCTTTCTGTAAGAAATTACCATCGAATCGAATTCAATGCTGAATTTAACCGGGAAACGAACTTTTTCGTCGACAAGAAGACTTGCTCTTTCTACCGCTTTTTTGAGATCCTGCGTTTTTACTTTGCAGACGGTTTTGAAAGAAGAGGGGATTATGCTCTGATAATTTATGAATTCGCCTTTCAGAAGCTTTGTAACAACTCTTATTCCGCTGAAATCAAAAGAAGCGTAGTTATGGGAAATTCCGATAATAACTTCATCGTCGTCTTCGCCGTTCATTTTTATAACTTCGGTAAGCGTTTTACCGGGAACGACAAACTTAAAATCTTCGTCGTAATCGCTCGTGAAATCTTCTTTTCTTATCGAAAGACGGTAGTTATCGCTGCTTATGAGACGGATTCTTTCCTTTTCGACTTCAAAAAGAATACCTTTAAGAACGGGTTTCGCGTCGAATATCGAAACGGAGAAAAGAGTCTGTCTTATCATGCTGAAAAGAGTTCCTCTTTTTATTTTGATGCTCTTTTCCTTATCGAAAATAGGAATGGACGGATACATCTTCGGGTTCATACACGGAATTGTGTATTTTACCACTCCGCAGGAAATGTGCATATTGAGTTTATCGTCAACTTCGATTTTAACGGTGTCGTTTGTCAGATTTCTCAGAATTTCGGAAAACAGTTTACAGTTTACTATAATGCTGCCTTCTTTTTCGACGTCGACATCTATATACGTTTCTATTCCGACGTCGATATCCGAACCCGTAAGTTTGAGCTTTCCTCCGTTATACGCTTCGAAAAGAATTCCTTCGAGAGCCGGTACGGGGGATTTCGCAAGAATGACTTTGCTTACAATATTAACTCCCTCGGAAATTACGTTTTTGTCACAGGACAGTATCATAAGATTCACCTTTCCGTGTATTTTTATTATATATATTTATTTTTCGGTAGTAATAGAAAGTGTAAAAACTTTTGAAAAGTATATTTTTTCCTTTTGTCAAGGTAAAAATCACTCTTTCTTAAATTAAGAAAACCTTTTGAAAAGTTTTTGAAAAACCGATTTTTCTTTTCAACATTTTTTCAACACGCCTTTTTTGAAAACTTTGTTGAAAAAAACGCGGAATTTGCTTTTGAAAATGTTGAAACGGTTTTGATAACTTGTGTAAAACTACTGTTCTTTTATGTTTCTCATCATTTCTTCGGTGCGGACTCTGAAAGTCTCGTCCGATTCCATTCTTTCGGCGACCGCGTTATATGCGTGGTGAACCGAAGAGTGGTCGAGGTTTGAGAAAAATCCGCCGATATCTTTAAGAGAAACGGAAGTCATTTCCCTTATTATGTAAATCGAAACATGGCGGGCGTTTTTAATGTTCATCTGACGCTTTTTGCTTTTTATGTCTTCGGGCTTGACGTCGTAAACGCGGGCAACCTCGGTTATAATTCTGTCTACAAGCACAGGAAGCGGCTCGTTTTCTTCCGAAATATCCTTTATAATGCTTTTTACGGAAGAAACGGTCGGCGGAGTTCCCTTTATAAACTGATCCGCTTTCGTCTTGTTTATAACTCCCTCGATTTTTCTTATATTGTTTTTTATCGTTTCGGCGATAAAATAAGCCACTTCGTCCGAAATGTTTACATTATAATATTTAGCTTTGTTTTTGACGATTGCCACTCTGAGTTCAAGTTCGGGGTATTCTATAGACATCAGAGCTCCCGACTCGAATCTTCCGCAAAGTCTTTCTTCGAGAGGGTGAATGTCTTTCGGAGGTCTGTCCGACGCTAAAATTATCTGTTTGTTTCCCTCTTTGAGAAAATTATAGGTGTGGAAGAATTCTTCCTGCGTCGATTCTTTACCGGCAAAGAACTGAACGTCGTCGATAAGCAAAACGTCGGCACTTCTGTATTTATTCTTGAATTCGTGGGTTGTGTGGTTTCTTAAACTTTCGATAAATTCGTTTGTGTAGCTCTCGCTGCTTAAATAATAGCAGGTATAGTCGGGGTGATCTTTTTCTATCTGATTTTTTATCGCTTTGAGAAGGTGGGTTTTACCGAGACCCGTGCCGCCGTGCAGAAAAAGCGGATTATAAGCTGTTCCGGGGTTTTCGGCTACCGCACGGCAGACCGAATAGGCGTATTTGTTGCTTTCGCCGACCATGAAATTATCAAAAGTGTAAAAATCCGAATCGCTCGTTTTTTTGAAAACGGGTTCTTTTTTTATTTCGGTTTCGGTTTTGTTGTCGTCTTCGCAGACAATGACGAAATCGGCGTCAAAGCCGTATGCTTCCGAAAGAGCTTCTTTTATTTCTTTTCCGAATTTAAGTTCCAGAAATTTTTTCTGAACGGAATTCTGTGCCTGCAAAACAAGCCGCATATCCTCGTCCACGCTCAAAGGCTTCAAATCCTTGAAAAATATCTCGTAAGAGGTCGAGGAAACCTTTTCTTTGAGTTCCGCCGCCGCCGCGTTCCATATAATATCTATCTGGCTCGACATTTCGTTTTCCTTTCGATTATACTTATATATTATATATATCTAATATAGTATAGCATAAAAACGGATTTTAGGCAAGTACGGCTCCCAAAGTTTGAAAAAATTTTGATTTTTTCACTTGACACGGGCTTTTTTAGATTGTATAATGTAAAAAGGACTGTTCTCTGTAAAGGAGGGAAAAAAATGCTCAGAACTTATCAGCCTAAAAAAAGACAGCGCAGCAAGGAACACGGCTTCAGAAAAAGAATGAAGACCGCTAACGGAAGAAAGGTTCTTGCGAGAAGACGTTCTAAAGGAAGAAAACAGCTTTCTCTGTAATTAAGGATAATTTATGAGAAAGACTGTTTCACTTTGCGACAACAGAAGGTTTTTACAGCTTTACAGAAAAGGAAATTGCCGGGTGACCGGCTCTTTTGTGCTGTATTATAAACCGAATAAGTCGGAAGAAAACAGGCTCGGAATTACCGTAGGAAAAAAGACGGTGGGAAACGCGGTAAAAAGAAACCGGGCGAAAAGAATTATAAGAGAAGCGTACAGACTGTGCGAGCCTGCTTTGAAAACGGGTTACGATTTCGTCATCGCGTCGAAATCGAAAACGCCTTTTCTCAAAACAGAGGATATCCGCAGCGATATGATGTATGCTTTCGGCAGGGAAAACCTTATAAAAGAGGATTGAAAAATGAAAAAAGTCGCGTTATGGCTTATTCGTTTTTATCAGAAACATATATCTCCTTATAGAAAGCCCTGCTGCAAATTTGTTCCCACTTGCTCCGAATATGCCGCCGAGGCATACGAAAAATACGGATTTTTCAAAGGTACGCGTCTTACCGTGTGGCGGATTTTAAGATGCAACCCTTTCAGTAAGGGCGGATACGATCCGTTAAAGTAAAGGAATAGAAATGAACGGTATTTTCGATATTATAAACGTACCTATCGGTATGCTCCTGAGACTTTGCTACGACTTGGTTCAAAACTACGGTGTAGCTATCTTGCTTTTCGCACTTATCACCAAACTCTGCCTTTTGCCTCTCGGAATAAAAGCCGAAAAGGGCAGAAGAAAAATGATGAAAGCTCAGCCCCGTATTCAGCAGCTTCAACAGAAGTATAAGAACAATACGAGGGATCCGAAATATCAGGAAGAGATGCAGAAAATTTATTCCGAAGAGGGTTACAGCCCGACTTCCGGATGTCTTCCCCAGCTCATCCAGCTTCCTCTTATCCTTTCTCTTTGGACAAACATCCGCCAGCCCCTTACCTATCTTCTCAATATGTCCGCGTTAAACATCGAAAAACTTTTCAACGCGGTAACAGCTCTCGGAATAAATTACGGAGAAAAGGTAACTTACCAGACTGTCAATCAGCTTACTCTTATCAGAGATATCAACGCGAATTCCGACGCTCTTTCGGGCGTTATTGCGGAAACGGGTTACAGAGGAATAAACCTTAACTTCCTCGGATTAAACCTCGGAGACACTCCGCAGTTTGCATGGACGATAACCGTTATTCTTCCGATACTTGCGGCTCTTTCGTCTCTTGCCGTAACCATCGTTTCTCAGAAAATAAATCAGACCGATTCCGCGGCAAAAGCTCCCGGCATGAACGCAATGCTCTATATTATGCCGCTTATCACTCTTTTCCTCGGCTATTCGTTCCAGATCGGTATCTGTATTTACTGGATATTCACCAATATTCTCACGATAATCCAGACCGTGCTTCTTGCAAAGCTCATTAAAGAAAAAGTGCCGGAAAAACCGGTAAAAGAGAAAAAACTGAATTATAATCAGATTCAGAAAATGGAAAGACTCAAAAAAGAAGAATCCGAAAAGCTCAACGGGGAAGACTCCTTGGCAAAGCTTAACGGAGAAGCAATCATCGAAGAAAATAACGAAGAAAACAAATAATTAAAATAAAAGAAGGATATGGCAATAATGGAAAAGATTTTCACGGGAAAAACCATTGACGATGCCGTACTCAACGCCTGCGAAGAACTCGGCGTTTCCAAAGAAAACCTCTCTTATGAGGTCGTCGAAGTTGAAACGAAAGGTCTTTTCGGAAGAATTAAGAAACCCGCTTCCATAAAAGTTACCGAGCAGAGCGGACCCGAAGGTTTTATAAGCAGCTATCTTAAAGACCTCTTCCTTAAAATGGGAGTTTCTCATTACGAAGAAAATATCGAAGTCAACGAAAATGTTGTCAACATACAGCTCAACGGCGACGAAATAGACTGCTATACCAAGAGAAATACGGATATTGTCGAATCGCTCCAGTTCATTCTGGCGGTTACCGTCAACAAGGTTCTTGACGGAAATTACAAAATAACTCTTAACATCAACGATTATAAGGAAAAATCGACCGCCCGTCTCGAAGCCCTCGCGGTAAAAACCGCAAAACAGGTTCAGAGAACAAAGAGAAAAGTAACTCTCAAAGCGATGACTCCTTATCAGAGAAGAATTGTTCATTCGAGACTTCACGATTTTGAAAATATAACCACTTTCTCGGTCGGAACCGAGCCGAACAGAAAAGTCGTCATTGCTTACGACGGACCCGATAAGCCGTTCGTCAAGAGAGAAGACGGCGGAAAATCTTCCGAAAGAAGAAACTACGGCGAAAGAAACTCCGACAGAAGAGGCGGCGGCAGACCGTTTAATTCTTCGGCACTCGATTCGGGTCGCCCGAGAAGAAGAAACGATAACCGCAGCAGAACTCCGGCAGAGCCGAAACCCGTCGAAAAGGTAAAGGTTCTTTTCCCCGGACATATCGTTGAAAACGAAGAAAACAAATCTAATTTTGCAGAGTAATACAAAGGTCAGGTCATTGGACCTGACCTTCTCTTTTAGGTGAGATTATGGAAGATACGATTTTTGCACCGATGACCCCGGTCGGGGTTTCAGCAGCGGCACTAATCCGCATTTCGGGAAGCAAAACTTTTGAAATCCTCGGCGAGATTTTTTCAAAACCCCTTGACAAAGCCGAGGGATATACCGCCCATCACGGCTATATTTCAGACGGCGACAAGGTTAAAGACGACGTTATAGTCACGGTTTACCGTTCGCCGAAAAGCTATACGGGGGAGGACGTCGCCGAAATTTCCTGCCACGGAAGCCCCTTTGTTTCAGCCGAAATTCAAAGACTTCTCGTAAAAAAGGGTGCGAGACTTGCTTTGCCGGGCGAATTTTCGAAAAGAGCCTTTGTGAACGGCAAAATGGATATGGTTCAGGCGGAGGCTGTTATCGACCTTATCGAATCGGAAAGCGAAAAGGAAGCGGAAATCGCCCTCTTGCAGATAAAAGGAGGCTTTTCGGCTAAAACCGAAGAATTGCGGCAGGAGCTTATTTCTCTTTCCGCCGATATTTTGGCATATGTCGATTATCCC
>CAKSPP010000033.1 GCA_934481505.1 uncultured Eubacteriales bacterium | reverse complement strand
TTTTAGCGTTTGTTTTCATATCGTCGCAGTTTCTGTGGAAAATAGAAATAATCGGCTGCGAAAACACCGACATCGAAAAATTTCAGAAAAAACTCACCGAATACGGAGTGAAAATAGGCGGAAAAGCCCACAGGGACGACATTAAGGATTTGCAGCTTTTATTGCTTCGTGATTTTCCCGATATCGCGTTTGTCGCGGTAAATATAAACGGCAGTTTCGCAAAGGTCGAGGTGACCGAAAGGCGGCTGCCGCCCGAAACTGTCGATCAGTATTCCCCCTGCAACATTGTAGCCTCCTCCCCCGGAGTTATCCTTTCGGCAACGGTCTATTCGGGAGTTACTTTGTGCAAGAAAAACGACGTAGTCGCAAAAGGCGACCTTTTGGTGAGCGGAATTTTCGACAGCAAATATGTCGGGTTTCGGATGGTTCACGCGAAAGCAAAGATTATTGCCCGAACGGAAAATGAAATAACCGCCTACCGCCCCTATGAATATGAAAAAGAAACAAGGACGGGAGAAAAGAAAACGGCGTATACTTTCAATATTTTCGGGCTTTCGTTTTCGGTCGGAGAGTGTCCGTTTGAAAATTACGAAGAGGAAAACGACATAAAGCATCTTAAAATCGGAGAAAACGGATATCTGCCGTTCTCCGTTGAAAAAACGGTTTATTACAAAACAGAAAAAAGCAAAGCGGCACGAACGCCCGACGAAGCGGAAGAAGAAGCCGTCGCCGAGGCGGAAGAAAAATTCAGAATTTTTAACGAAACAAGTTTTGCCGAAGAGGTAAACACGGAAATAATACGCGATTCGAAAGGTGTTACGGTAAAATATTACTGCACCGTAATTTCGGATATCGCGGCGGAAAAAGAAATTTTCAGAAATTAAAGGAGAATATATGGAAAGACTCATAGACGTAAGCGACACCCAGTCTCTCGGAGCGGTTTTCGGGGAATATGACGGAAACATGAAAGCCGTCGAAGAAGAATTCGGCGTAAAAGTCATAACCCGAGATTCGGCAGTCAAAATAAGCGGCGACGACGAAGAGAACATAGAAAAAGCCGAAAAAGTAATCGAAGGGCTTTTCAGGCTCGCAAAAAGAGGCGACGCGATAACGGAACAGAATGTTTCTTACGCGATTTCCCTTGTAAAAGAGGGCAACGAAACGCCGATAGACGAGATAGGCGGAGACTGTATCTGCATTACCGCAAAGGGAAAGCCGATAAAACCGAAAACTTTGGGTCAGAAAGAATATATAAAAAGTATCCGCGAAAATTCGATAACGGTGGGCGTCGGCCCAGCGGGAACCGGAAAAACCTATCTTGCGGTCGCGATGGCGGTAACGGCTCTGCGAAACAAGCAGGTCAGCCGAATAGTAATAACGCGTCCGGCGGTCGAGGCAGGCGAAAAGCTCGGATTTCTCCCGGGAGATTTGCAGAATAAAGTCGATCCGTATCTTAGGCCTTTGCACGACGCACTTTTCGATATGCTCGGAGTTGAGACATATCAGAGATACGTCGAAAAGAACATTATCGAAGTCGCTCCCCTTGCCTATATGAGAGGACGCACGCTCGACGATTCCTTTATAATTCTCGACGAAGCACAGAACACCACCGTTGAGCAGATGAAGATGTTTCTTACCCGAATGGGCTTCCGCTCAAAAATCGTCGTCACCGGAGATATAACCCAGATAGACCTGCCGACAGGCAAGAAAAGCGGCCTTAAAGACGCGATTTCGGTCTTGCAGGATATCGACGACATAAAAATATGCACTCTCACGCATAAAGACGTCGTAAGACACCAGCTTGTCCAGAAGATAATTCAGGCTTACGAAAAAGCCGAAGCGAAAAAGGAAGCGAGAATTGCCGATGAAAAGAAAAGATATTATAGAAACGGTAAATGAGCAAACCAAGATAAAAGGCGTTATAAACGAGACGAAAAAGACCGTTAAAGAAGTCGTTTCGGCGGTTCTCGAAAGCGAACACGAAAACGACGGAGCGACGGTGAGCGTTACGTTCGTCGACAACGAAAGAATAAGAGAACTCAACCGCGAATTCAGAAATATCGACAGAGCAACCGACGTTCTTTCTTTCCCTGCGGACGAGCCCATCGTCGAGGGCAAGGGGCGTTTTCTCGGAGATATCGCCCTTTCCCTTGAAAGAGCGAAAACGCAGAGCGAAGAATACGGACATTCTTTCAAAAGAGAAGTCGCGTTTTTGACCGCACATTCGGTTCTTCACCTTTTGGGCTACGACCATATGACCCCCTACGAAGAAAAAGAAATGTTTTCAAAGCAGGAAAAAGTGCTTAACGACATGGGAATAACGCGATGAAAGCCTTAATAAAAAGCTTCGGATACGCTTTCCGCGGAATAGTTTCGGCGTTTGCGGAACGGAATTTCAGAATTGACATCGTCGCCGCCGCTGCCGTTTCGGTTTTTGCCTGTCTTTACGGCGTTTCGAAAACCGAATGGGTCGTTTTGTTCATTATTTTTGCAGCGGTCATGTCCGCCGAGATTTTCAACACCTCGCTCGAAAGGCTTTGCGACAAAGTAACGAAAGAAAAATGCGACGAAATAAAAAAAGCAAAGGACCTTGCGGCGGGAGCGGTTCTTGTAAAAGCTCTTTTTGCGGTTCTCTCGGCGGTTTTCATTTTTTCGGACATAGGAAAACTCGGAAACGCCTTTGAAAAAATTTTAACGCCGACAGGGCTTATAATCACGGCACTATTTGTTGCCGCAGCGATAATTTTTATATTTTTACCCGAAAAAAGAAAAGGAAGTAAATAGATGAAATCAGGATTTATAACAATAATAGGCAGACCGAACGTCGGCAAAAGCACTCTTCTCAATGCGATTATAGGCGAAAAAATTTCGATAGTTTCTTCAAAGCCGCAGACAACGAGAGGGAAAATCACCGGTATTTACAACCGCGAAAATTTGCAGCTTGTTTTTATAGACACCCCCGGCGTACATAAGCCGAAAAACAAGCTCGGCGAAAAGATGATAAAGGATGTAAACGAAGCGGTCGACGGAGTTGACTGTGCTCTGCTTGTTGTCGAACCGAGAAGTCCCGGAAAAACCGAAAAAGAACTTATAGAGCGTTTCAAAAACGACGGAGTTCCTCTCATTCTTGTTATAAACAAGACCGATTCCGTTAAAAAAGACTATGTCGCAAAGGCAATTATAGAATATTCCGAACTTGCGGACTTTGCTGCGGTTGTTCCTTTAAGTGCGTTGAAAAAGGACAACATCTCGCCTCTTATCGACGAAATAACAAAATTTGCACACGGAGACACCGCCTATTACCCCGACGATATTTCGACAGACAGAACCGAAAGACAGCTTGTTTCGGAAATTTTAAGAGAAAAACTTATCAGAAGGCTCGACGACGAAGTTCCGCACGGAATTAACGTCGAAATCGACTCCTTTAAGGAAAGAGAGGACAAGCCTCTTGTCGAAATCATGGCGACCGTCGTTTGCGAAAGAAGTTCGCACAAAGGAATAATCATAGGCAAAAACGGCGAAGGTATCAAAAAAGCCGCGACCGCCGCAAGAGAAGAAATGGAAAAGCTTCTCGGCAAAAAAGTATATCTCGAATGTTTCGTTAAAGTAAAAGAAGGATGGAGGGACGACGAGAAATATATCGCAGAAAATGAACAGTAAACTTGACGCAATCGTATTGAAAGCAGCCCCCTACAAAGAAAACGACCTTATTTTATCGTTGCTTTCTTCAAATTCGGGAAGAGTGGACGCCCTTGTAAGAGGCGTGAAAAAAAGCCGCCGTTCGGTTATTTTCACTCAGCCGTTTTCCTATTCAGAATTCGACCTTTACCGTTCCGGAAAGCAGGGGCTTTATATCGTTGACACCGCAGAACCGAAAGAAAATTTCTTCGAACTTCGCGAAGATCTTTCGGCACTTTCGCTTGCCCAATATTTTGCGGAAGTCTGCATGTATCTGCCGAAAGAATCGCTTTCGGGCGACGAATTTATGTTTCTAAGGCTGCTTCTTAATTCCCTTTACGTCTTATGCAAGAAAAAGGATATCTCCCCTCTCACCGTAAAAATGGTTTTCGAATTAAAATTCGCGAAATATCAGGGGTTCGAACCCGATTTTTCGGAATGCTCCGTCTGCGGCAGAGACGAGGGCGACATCTGGGTTTTCGACCAAGGAATTTACTGTAAAAACTGCGAAAAGGACCGTCCCGGCTACAAAATAAACGATACCGTGCGAAAAATCGCAACACATATTCTCAAAACCGACAATCTCGGTGCATACGCCGTTTTTGCCGACGATAAAATACTCTCCTATATAGGCAGCCTCACCGAAAAATATCTCGAATTCGTGACCGAACGCAGCTATAAATCGCTCGACTGTTTCAGGCAGATAAGGGATATCGAGGCTCTCGTCTCGAAAGGAAACGACAAAAATAATGAATGAAATAAAAACTCTCGAACTTGATAAAATCCTGCTTCTGCTTTCCGACTGCTGCGTGTCTTCTTCCGCAAAAAAAGCGGCGGAAGAAACCGTGCCTTTTGATTCGGCGGAAAAATGCAGGCAGGCTCTTCGCGAAACCGACGAGGCGTTCGTTTTATATAAAAAGTATTCCGCCCCCTCTTTTTCGGGAATAAGCGACGTTTCGGAAAGCGTTAAAAAAGCGGAAAGAGGAGCGGTTTTGTCGATAGGCGAATTCTTGAAAATCGCAAGGCTTCTCCGCACCGCAAGACTTCTCGAAGAATATCTTCAAAACCATGCAGAAGACGGACTTATCAAGGGTTATCTGCCGAAATTTTCGTCAAACAGATATCTCGAAGATAAGATTTTCACCGATTTTCCGTCGGAAGAAGAAGTTTCAGACAGGGCATCGTCCCGCCTTCACGAAATAAGAAGAAAAACCGCACAGGCAAAAAACAAAATACGTTCGTCCCTTGAAAGCTATATAAAATCGCCGAATTATCAGAAATATTTGCAGGATAACATCGTCACGATAAGAAACGACAGATTCGTTATTCCCGTCAAGGCGGAAAACAAAAACGAAATTCCGGGGCTTGTTCACGACACTTCGGCAAGCGGCTCGACCGTCTTTATCGAGCCGATGAGCGTCGTTTCGGCAAACAACGACCTCTCGCTTTTAGCGTCGGAAGAAAAACACGAAATAGAGGCGATTTTGGCAGCCCTTTCGGAGGAAGTTTCGGGCTTTACCGAGGGAATAAAACAGAGTTATTTCCTCGCGGTTTATTTCGACCTGCTTTTCGCAAAGGCAAAACTTGCGGACAAAATGTCGGCGGTTTTTCCCGAAATAAACGAAGACGGAATTATCCGCCTTTCAAGGGCAAGACACCCCCTTATAGACAAAAAAACAGTCGTCCCGACCGATATTTCGCTCGGCGAAAAATATTCGGTGCTTATGATAACGGGACCGAACACCGGCGGAAAGACCGTAACGTTAAAAACAGCGGGACTTCTCTGCCTTATGGCAAAATGCGGACTTTTCATTCCCGCAAAAGAGGGCAGCACAGTTGCGTTTTTCGATAAAATTTATGCGGATATCGGCGACGAGCAGTCGATCGAGCAGTCGCTCTCGACTTTCTCTTCGCACATGTCGAACATCATAAAAATAATCGACGAGGCGGACGGAAATTCGCTTATTCTCCTCGACGAACTCGGCGGAGGAACAGACCCTGCGGAGGGAGCCGCCCTTGCCGTTTCGATAATAAAAACGCTTATGGAAAGAGGGGCGAAAATCGCGGCGACAACGCACTATCCCGAGCTCAAACTCTTTGCGATTCACACCGACGGAGTTGAAAACGCCTCCTGCGAATTCGACCTCACGACCTTAAAGCCGACCTATAAACTCGTCACGGGGCTTCCCGGAAAATCGAACGCCTTTGCCATAGCCGCAAGGCTCGGTATGCCCGAAGAGATAATAACCGACGCGAAAGAACAGATTTCTTCCGACACGGTAAGAGTCGAAACGGTTCTTGCCGACCTCGAAATAAGCCGAAGAGAAATCGAAGAAAACGAAAAAACGGCGGCAAACAAGTTAAAAGAGGCGGAAGAATACTGCGAAAAACTGCGTATCGACGCAGAAAAAGCAAAGGAAAACGCCGAAAAAGAAGCACAGAACGCATTAAAAAAGGCACAGGCTCTTTGGGAAAAAACCGTGACCGAAAGCGAATTTATTCTCGACGAACTCGAAGAAGTAAGACGCGAAAAAGACAAGAAGAATTTCAAAGAAAAACTCGACAAGGCAAGAAAAGACTACGAAGAAAAATCGAAGATAGAAGAAAAGCTGCGTCCGCAGGCGAAAAAGCCGATAGACAGACCTCTTTCAAAGGGCGACACGGTAAAAATCGTATCTCTCGGAAAAGAAGCGACCGTCCTTTCCCCTGCCGACAAAAAGGGATATGTCGAATTGCAGGCAGGGATAATCCGCACGAAAGTCAAGCTTTCCGACCTTGAACTTTGCGAAAAGCCGAAAGTCAAAACCGATTTTAAGCCCGTTCCGACGCCCTCGGTAAAAACCGAAAGAGGGTCGAGACAGGTTTCACGCGAACTTGACATCAGAGGCGAAAACCTGCTCGACGCGGAGCCTATCGTCGAAGATTTCATTCACAACTGCTACCTTTCGGGTCTTAAAACGGTAAGCATTATTCACGGAAAAGGCACAGGGGTTTTGCGGCAGGGGGTTCACTCGATGTTAAGAAGAAACCCGCTTGTCGAAGAATTCCGCCTCGGCACATTCGGAGAAGGAGAAGCAGGCGTAACGATAGTGACGCTTAAATAAAGATGAGTCTTGAATTCTTAAAAAACGATATCGCGGAAAAGAGCTTCCGCAGAATATATCTTATAACCGGCAACGAGCCGTACTTAAAGGAATATTGGCTTTCCGCCCTTAAAAAGGCGGTTTTGCCCGAAGAAAACGATTTCGACCTGATGACCGCAGACGGGAAAGACCTTTCGACGGAGGAGTTCACCGAAAACATCCGTTCTCTGCCACTCGTTTCGGCAAAAAAATTGTATATAATAACCGACCTGCCGATTTCGTCGCCCGTCGTTTCTCTTCTTTCGAAAGAAGAGGGGCTTTTATCGGACGAAATGTGTCTCGTTATCTACTGCGACGTCGAAAAATACGACAAGAGAACAGCGGAATATAAGGCTTTCGAAAAATTCGTCAAGGCAAACGGGCTTTCGGTCGTCTGCGACACACCCGAAGAAAAAGACCTTATCCGATGGGCTTCGGGATATTTTTCAAAGCACGGATTTTCAATATCCCGTCAGGTCGCAGAATATTTCGTCAAAAATATCCCTGCCGATATGTTTCTTCTGAAAAACGAAGCGGACAAGCTCATTTTCTATAAAGAAGACGAAAAAACCGTTTCGCAGGCGGATATCGACCTGCTTTCGACAAAAAGTTACGACGCGAAAAGCTATGAAATGACAAACGCGATTTTCTCAAAAAACTGTGACGCCGCCTATGATATCTGCAAAAAGATGCTCGCGATGAACACCTACCCTCTCATTCTTCTTTATTCGATAGAAAACGCGGTCGCGACGATTGCAAAAACGAGGATTCTTCTGGAAGAGCGAAAAACGCAGAGCGAAATAGGCAAAATAATGGGGACAAAGGAATATCCCACGCAGAAAAACTGCGAAATCGCACGCAGACTTTCAGACGGGCAGATAAACGCACTGCTTGAATGCTGCATTGCCGCCGACATTTCCTCAAAAAGCACCGCCGTTTCAATGGAGGATTCGGTCTACCGCCTTATTGCGGAATGCGTTTCGAAATTATGAGAATAAACGAGGTTATAATCGCCGAGGGGAAATATGACGAAGCCGCAATAAAGCAGGTTTGCGACGCGACCGTTATAACGACGAGAGGTTTTCGGATTTTCAAAGACGCCGAACTGCGGCAATGGATAAGGGATATCGCGAAAAAACGCGGAATAATAGTCCTTACCGACAGCGACGGAGCAGGCTTTAAGATAAGGCAGTATATCGAAAGTTTCGTCGATAAGAAATATATTAAAAACGCTTATATTCCGACGATAAAAGGGAAAGAAAGCAGAAAAGAAAAGCCGTCTGCGGAGGGACTTCTCGGCGTTGAGGGAGTCCCGAAAGACGCGATTATTTCGGCTCTCGAAAAAGCAGGGGCGACCCCGTCCGAATTTTCGGGAGAAAAAATAACGAAAACCGACCTTTACGCCGCAGGAATTTACGGAAAAGACAACTGCGTCGAAAGAAAAAGGGCGTTGCTTTCCCGTCTTTCGCTGCCGCTCCGACTATCGAACACAAAGCTTGTCGAAGCACTCAATATGACGGTTACGAAAGAGGAATTTGAACAGTTGGTCAAGGAACTTTGAAATTATTGAAAAAAGCCTTGACACCCGCATTTTACGGTAATAAAATAAGTAAGTTAGATAAATCTTAATATAAGGGAAGGAAAATCACCTTGATCTGTAAAAATTTAAGAAATGTTGCGATAATCGCACACGTTGACCACGGAAAGACGACGCTTGTCGACGAAATGCTCAAACAGAGCGGCGTTTTCAGAGAAAATCAGGTCGTAAACGACAGAGTTATGGACTCGAACGACCTTGAAAGAGAAAGAGGAATAACCATCCTCGCCAAAAACACCGCCGTACAGTATAAAGACGTAAAAATCAACATCGTCGATACCCCGGGCCACGCCGACTTCGGAGGAGAAGTCGAACGTATCTTAAAGATGGTCGACGGCGTTTTGCTGCTTGTCGACGCATTCGAAGGACCTATGCCGCAGACAAGATTCGTTTTGCAGAAGGCTCTCGAACTCGGACACAAGGTTATAATCGTCGTAAATAAAATCGACAGACCCGACGCAAGACCCACCGAAGTCGTCGACGAAGTTCTCGAACTGCTTTTAGACCTTGACGCAACCGACGAACAGCTCGACTCCCCCGTCATTTTCGCTTCCGCAAGACAGGGTATCGCGGGACTTACTCCCGATTGCAGCGAAAACCTCCAACCGCTTTTCGACACAATAGTAAATTATATAGATCCTCCCGAGGGAGACCCCGACGCTCCGTTGCAGATGCTCGTTTCTTCAATCGATTACAGCGACTATGTCGGCCGTATCGCCGTCGGTCGTATCGAAAGAGGAACTATAAAGCAGGGTCAGGAAATAATGCTTACCGACTACCATGAAGACAGACCTCTTCACAAGGCGAAAGCGGTAAACATCTATAAATTCGAAGGATTGCAGAAAATCCCCGTAACCGAAGCGTCGATAGGCGAAATTATCTGCGTATCGGGTATCGAAGACGTTACGATAGGAGATACTATCTGTGACGTCGAACACCCCGAACCGCTGCCGTTCGTCAAGATTTCCGAACCGACAATGGAAATGACCTTTATGGTAAACGACAGCCCGTTTGCCGGCAGAGAGGGCAAATTCGTCACATCGAGAAATCTTCGTGACAGACTTTATAAAGAACTTCTTAAAGACGTTTCTCTCCGCGTTTCCGACACCGAAACAACCGAAGCTTTTAAGGTTTCGGGCAGAGGCGAAATGCACCTTTCGATTCTCATTGAAACTATGAGAAGAGAGGGATATGAATTCCAGGTAAGCACTCCGAGAGTTCTCATGAAAGAAGTCGACGGCGTTATGTGCGAACCTATGGAAAGACTTATTGTCGATGTTCCCGACGAATCGACGGGAGCGGTAATGTCGAAAATGGGCATTCGCAAGGGCGAACTTCAACATATGTCCAAAATCGGCTCCCGCACGCGTCTTGAATTTATCGTCCCCGAAAGAGGACTTTTCGGATATAAAAACGAATTCCTCACCGACACCAAGGGCGAAGGCGTTATGAACTCCATTTTCGACAGCTATCAGCCGTACAGAGGCGATATTCCCCGCCGTGCGAACGGTTCGCTTGTCGCTTACGAAACCGGAGAAGCGACGACCTACGGAATT
Source organism: uncultured Eubacteriales bacterium (assembly GCA_934481505.1). GTDB lineage: Bacteria > Bacillota > Clostridia > Oscillospirales > UBA644 > Geddesella. Next base: position 670 of record CAKSPP010000033.1, on the reverse strand, counting down.
TTCAATTCGCAGGATTCGGGCCCGATGTTTATCGATCCGCAGACCGAAGTTTATGCGGGAATGATAGTCGGAGAGTCTTTAAGAAGCAACGACATAACGGTAAATGTCTGCAAGAAGAAGCATATGACCGCTATCCGTTCTTCGGGTCACGACGACGCTTTGAGACTTGTTCCGCCGAGAAAATTTAGCCTTGAACAGGCTCTCGAATTCCTCGCCGACGACGAAATTCTCGAAGTCACGCCGAAGACGATAAGGCTGAGAAAGAAAATTCTCGACCACGCGACAAGAATGAAGATTTTGATGAGAAACGAAAAATAATTGAGATATAGTTCTCATGAGATAGGAAAGTTGAGCTGTAAGAAAACCTGCGTTTTTTTACAGCTCAATTTAAAGAAAGAAAAAGAATTATGAAAGATAATACATTTAAGGCGGCGTTCAAAGCCTCGCTGCCGATAATGGCGGGATATCTCGTCCTCGGTGCGGGGTTCGGTATCCTGCTCCAAAGCAAAGGCTTTGCATGGTGGTGGGCTCCCATTATGAGCCTTACGATATACGCAGGGTCAATGCAGTATGTCGCGGTCGACCTGCTTTCGGGCGGAGTTTCGTTTTTGACAACCGCAATAATGACGGTAATGGTCAACATCAGACATCTTTTTTACGGAGTTTCGAT
>CAKSPP010000032.1 GCA_934481505.1 uncultured Eubacteriales bacterium | reverse complement strand
GAAGACCCTTAGATGCAGTGTATGTAGTGGTGAGAGCACCTGCCGCAAGAGAACCGTGAACGGTACCCGCAGCACCTGCCTCGGACTGCATTTCGATTACGTTTACCTTGGTTCCGAAGATGTTTTTGAGACCCTGTGCCGACCACTGGTCAACATAGTCCGCCATCGGGCTTGACGGCGTTATCGGGTAGATACCCGCAACTTCGGTAAAGGCATAGGAAACATGAGCGGCGGCGTTGTTGCCGTCCATAGTTTTCATTTTTCTTGCCATAGAAAACAAACCTCCGTAGTTAAAATTTATTAAAAGAAATATCTTTTCTACTCCACATTTTAACACGATACCCCGTCTTTGTAAAGGAAATATCGGAAAATGTCATTTTTTATTTGAATTTCAGCCGTTTTCAGCGTTTCGGTTCCCTGTTTTTTCCGGCAGAAGTCCGTTTAAGGAACGCAAAGAGACAGACGAGAAGAACGAGAGGGAAAATAACCGACGAACCGAGTCCGACGCGAAGTCCGTCACCTGAGGCTACAAGATTTTTTTCTTCGGCGGCGTCGGAGACAAACCCCGAAAGACAGGGACCCAAAGTGCAGCCGATATCCCCGAAAAGAGCGAGAAGCCCGAACATCGCCGTGCCTCCGTTCGGATATCTTTCGGCGGAGATGCTGAGCATTGCCGTCCACATAATGCTGACAAAAAAGCCCGTCAAAGCACACGCCGCAAGCGAAAGATAAGGCAGCGGCGACGAAGCGACGGTTATGTAGCAGGCGGTGCAGCCTATACCCGCGATTATAAGTAATTTTGAGATATCGTATTTATGTCCGAAAACGCTGTATAAAACCCTGCCTATTCCCATCATAAGAGCAAAAAGACACGGGCCTAAAATATCCCCGACAACCTTATCGACGCCGAGAGCTTTTTCGGCAAAAAGGCTCGACCATTGGCTCATTGAAATTTCGGCAGCCCCCGCACAGGACATCATGAGAAGAATCATAACGAAAGTAAAAGACGAGAACATCGACTTAAACGATTCTCTTTTTTCTTCGGGAACGGTTTCTTTCATGGGAACTGCCGCAAAAAGGAAAATATTTACAAACGGCAAAATCGCCCAGATAAAGGGGATAATATTCCAGAAATTTTCACCGAATGCACGCAGGAGAAGAGTCGTAACAAGAATTACGAGCATCTGTCCCCAGCTGTAAAAGGAATGGAGAAAACTTATCCGCGAATTGCCCTTGCTTTCGTAGGCGTATTCGACCATGGGGCTTACAATTACTTCGATAATGCCCGCTCCTATTCCGTAAACGGCGACGGAAATGAGAAGTGCGAGAAATTTATTTTCCATAACCGTCGGCAAAAGACCCATAAGGCAAAGTCCGAGACAGACAAACGCCGACGCCGCGACCGACGACGGACGGTAGCCTATTTTATCGACGAATTTTGCGGAAATAAGGTCGACGATAAACTGGAACGCGAAATTTGCAAAAATAAGAAGAGAAAGTTTTTCGTCGGAAAGACCGAAACGGTTCTGGAAAATTATAAAAAATATGGGTGCGAGGTTATTCGCCACCGCACTCGACATATAGCCGAGGCAGCACGCCCCGACCGTTGCTTTGTAGGTTTTAAGCAAAATAACAACTCCTATCGGTTTATGACGACTTCGTCAAGCGTTCTTTTCGGAACGTGGTGAATGTCGTTTTCGTCACGGTAGTAATCGGTGTTTCCGTCCTTAATATCTTCGAAAACGACCGTTTCATCGGCTTTTCCGAGAGCTATTACAAGGTTCGGAACTATGTTTTCGGGAAGAGAAAGAGCCGCCGCAAGCTTTTCGGGTGAAAAATTGCCGACAATGCAGCCGTTAAGCCCTTTTTCGACAGCGGAAAGCATTATCGTCTGGGCACAGATTCCGACATCCCTCATAAACATATTGCAGTTTTCGGCAACGCTTTTATCGTGACATATTACAATATATGCAACAGGCTCTTTTCCCTTGTAAGGCAGAGTGATTTTCAGCTTTTTGGCAAAACCGAGCAGAGGGAAAATTTTTTCATTCGTTTCGTCGTCGCAGGAAATAAAATATTTTATCTGCTGCAAATTTACGCTCGACGGAGAAAGTCTTGCGTTATCTATAAAAGAAAGTAAAGTTTCTTTATCTGTTCTGTAAGAACGGTCAAAATTTCTTACGCTTCTGTTTTTTTCGCAAAGTTCTTTTATATTCATATAAAACATCCTTTCGTTACATATATTCTACCATAAAATCCGCAATTTTTCAAGCCTCGGAATAATTGCCGAAATTATGAAAATAATATGTAAAAAAGAGAAAAAAGGGAGACTTGAAATGAAAGCTACAGGCATTGTAAGGCGAATTGACGACCTCGGAAGAGTCGTTATTCCCAAAGAAATACGGCGGACGATGCACTTAAAAGAGGGTGCGTCGCTTGAAATATACACAGACAAAGACGGAGAGGTTATTTTCAAAAAATATTCCCCCGTCGGAGAGATGTCGGAAGACGCACAGATATATTGCGACGCCGTGCATAAGGCGACCGGGATAACCGCCGTGATAACGGACAGGGATTCGGTCGTTGCGGCAGCGGGAGAATATAAAAGAGAGCTTAAAGACAAAAAACTTTCAAAAGAGTTTGAAAGGGTTATCGAAGAAAGAACACCTTATATTTACCGTATCGGAGACGCGAGAATAAGCATTGTTTCTTCGGCGGAAAGCGACGCCGACCTTTATGCCGGAACGGTATGTCCGATAAACGTCGACGGAGATATTATAGGAGCCGTTATTCTGCTTATCGACGACAGAGGAGCGGAACACGGCAAGACGGAAGAAAAGCTTGTTGCGATGACCGCACATCTTCTTGCAAGACTTATGGAAAGTTAAAAACCGCGATGAAAAATCATCGCGGTTCTCTGTATTATCAAGTTTTTATTTATCTTCAACAGCCGCAAAATTCTTTATCATTATGTAAAGAAGAATGAAAACTACGGCAATTGAGCCTGCGGCGACAAATGTCTGGAAAGATTTGACCGACCCCAAAGAGCCGAGAGCTCCGATACCGGAAAAGATACCGAACACAAGGCTCCAGCTTGAAGCGGCTTTTGCTTTTTCGAGAGAATAAACGCCCGAATCAAGGCTCTGATAAAGAGACTTGAAGAATTTATGCATGGTTATAAAACCGAGGTTCATTACGATAAGCATGGCAATCACAAGAAGAATTGCAACAAAGATAATAACGGAAATGGTTGCACTGCCGTAAGCCGCATAAACAAGATTCAAAGACGAGCCGGAAACGCGGTTTAAGGCATTGATAAGACTTGTTCCGATAGCAGAACCGAAGATAAGAGTCAGAATTCCGAGAAAGCCGAGACAGCCGACACCGACCCAAATCAAGACCTTAACGGCACAGAACATTCCGCTTATATTTCTCATGTGAGATGTTTGAAGTGCGTTTTTCTTTGCGGCGGCGTATGCCATCCAGGCAAAGACGGTAAAAAGAATCGTAATCAGGTTTATTTTTTTGGCAGCAAGACTGAAAAGAGCCGACGCGGAAATGAGAATTGCAAGAGTTAAGAACATCGAACCCGAAAGAATTTCTTCGAGTTTGGCTTTTACGGAGTTCGAAGAAGCGGTTTCGGTAACGGTAACTGTCGCAGGTTCAACCTTGACTTCTTCGGTTACGGGTTCTTCGACTTTTACTTCTTCGGCAACTTTGCCTCCGCAGTTTTTGCAGAACTTTGCACCGTCGTCGACGGGTGCTCCGCAGTTTTTACAAAACATATTATTTTCCTCCTTATATATATTTCCATTCGGAAACATCAAATACACCTTTGGTGGTTATTCGCAGCGACGGAATAACGGGAAGCGACATAAATGAAAGAGTCATAAACGGGTCGATATCCGCCGAAACGCCGAGGTTTTTCGCCTCTTTCTTCGCGTTTTCGAGGTCTTCGTTTACATCGACAAGGGGTCTGTCGGTCATAAGACCGGCAATTTCAAACGGCAGAGTCGCAACGGTTTTTTCGCCGTCGTAAACGACTATTCCGCCTTTTTGCTCAACCAAAACGGAAACCGCCTTTGCCATTGACTCTTCGTCCGCTCCGACAACTATTATATTATGGGAATCGTGAGCGACGGAAGTGGCGACAGCTCCTTTTTTAAGCCCGTAGCCCTTTATAAAGCCGACACCGATATGACCGGTGTTTTTATGGCGTTCGACAACGGCAATTTTCAAAATATCGTTTTCGACGTCGATTTTTTCGGCTTTTCCGAGATTTTCGGAATATATTTCGCCCTTGACAAGACCGATAAGACCGAGAGGCTTTTCGTTTTTGAAATCTTTTGCCGAGACTTTCGGCAGACAGAACGAATTTTCGGCTTTTTCGAGAAGATTTTTATCGATTTTCGGGGAAACAAACGGTTTTACGCCGTCTTTGTCGTAAACGAGTTTTCCTTTTTTGAAAACGGTCTCGACATTGAAATCGGTAAGGTTATCCATAACGATTATATCGGCAAGATATCCGGGAGCTATCGCTCCTTTATTATTCATAAGGAAGTATCTTGCGGCGTTATGGGTTGCGACTTTCAGGGCAACTATCGGATCTGCTCCCATTCTGACGGCTTTTCTTACGATACTGTCGATATGACCGTCGCAAAGAAGATCGTTCGGGTGTTTATCGTCGGTGCAGAACATGCAGCGGGACGCATATTTTCCGTTCAGTAGCGGCATAAGAGCCGTAAGGTTTTTCGCGGCGGTTCCCTCTCTTATCATTATAAACTGACCGAGACGGAGTTTTTCGAGTGCGTTTTCTATATTATGGCACTCATGGTCGGAATAAACCCCTGCGGCGATATAGGCGTTTAAGTCTTTTCCCGTAAGATCGGGGGCGTGTCCGTCGATTTTTTTGTGATGTCCCTGCGACGTAAGAATTTTAGAAACGGTCGCCGTGTCTCCTGCGACAACTCCGACAAAGTTCATCATTTCGGCAAGACCGAGAACCCTGAAATTATCGAAATACGGGTCGAGGTCTTCATATGTAAGCACCGCTCCGCTTTCGTCTTCGGGCGTTGCGGGTACGCAGGACGGCAGCATGAAATGAACGTCGACGGGAAGCCCCTCGGTCGCTTCGAGCATATAGCCGATGCCGTCGGTTCCCATAACATTTGCTATCTCATGAGGGTCGCAGATGACGGTTGTCGTTCCGTGTGGGACGGTCGCTTTCGCGAATTCCGTCGGAGAAACAATCGCACTTTCAAGGTGGATATGCGCGTCGATAAATCCGGGAGAAACGATTTTTCCGGATACGTCGTATTCGGTTTTGCCGTCGTACTCCCCTATTCCGACGATAAGACCGCCCGAAATCGCGATATCCGCGGTTTGCATTTCATTTGAAAATACATTTACAAAAGAAGCGTTTTTTAAGACAAGATCGGCTTTTTCCCTGCCTGCGGCGACGGCAATCGCCTTTTCTTTGCCGGGAAGTTTTCTTGCGACCCTTTCTTTCATTGTTTCGTTTTCAATCATTTTCCTGCCTCCGACGGAACGTCTTTTATAGAAAGTGAAATTCTTTTCTTTGCGGCGTCGGCTTCCAGAACGACGACTTTTACGACATCGCCGACCGAAAGAACTTCCGACGGGTGTTTTATGAATTTATTGCAGATTCGGGAAATATGGACAAGTCCGTCCTGATGAACGCCGATATCGACAAACGCACCGAAATCGACGACATTTCTTACCGTTCCCATAACAACGGTTCCCGGAACAAGGTCGGAAATTTCCATTGCGGCGGCTCTCATTAAGGGAGGCGGCAGTTCGTCTCTGGGGTCTCTTCCTGGTTTCATAAGTTCCTTTATGAGGTCGTCAAGGGTCGGAACGCCTACTCCGCACTCTTCGGCGACGGTCTTTTTGCCCGCTTTTGAAACTCTGCTTTCAAGATCGGAAATTTTGCCTGCCGAGACGTCCGAAAGGGTGTAACCGCAGATTTCGAGAAGTTTTTCCGCAGCCTTGTAGCTTTCGGGGTGGACGGAGGTATTGTCAAGCACGTTTTTGCTTTCGGGAACTCTTAAAAATCCCGCACTCTGCTCAAACGCCTTGGGTCCGAGCTTCGAAACTTTGAGAAGCTGGCGGCGGGTGGTGAAAGCTCCGTTTTCGTCGCGGTACGCAACAATATTTTTCGCTATGGTTCCGTTAAGCCCCGAAACTCTCGAAAGAAGAGAGGGAGAGGCTGTGTTGAGGTCTGCACCTACCGAGTTTACGCAGTCTTCGACCACGCCGTCAAGGGCTTCGCCGAGGCGTTTCTGCGGCATATCGTGCTGATACTGTCCGACGCCTATGGCTTTCGGGTCGATTTTTACAAGCTCGGCAAGAGGGTCTTGGAGTCTTCTTGCAATCGACACGGCGGAACGCAGAGAAACATCGAAATCGGGAAATTCGGCGGCTCCCAAGGGAGAAGCGGAATAGACCGACGCTCCGGCTTCGGAAACGACCATATATGTAACTTTTTGTGGGATTTCACGCAGCAATTCCGAAACGAAGTTTTCGCTTTCGCGGGACGCGGTGCCGTTACCTATCGCGATATTCGTTATATTGTATTTTTCAATGAGTTTTTTGAGGGTCGCTTTCGACTCTTCGATTTTGTTATGCGGCGGCGTGGGATAAATAACCGAGGTCGCAAGCACCTTTCCCGTACCGTCGACGACCGCGAGCTTGCAGCCCGTTCGATAAGCGGGGTCAAAGCCGAGAGTGACGTTTCCTTTGACGGGCGGCTGCAACAAAAGCGGCTTTAAGTTAAGGGCAAAGGTCTTTATCGCTCCCTCGTCCGCACTTTCGGTAAGGGTGTTTCTCGTTTCTCTTTCAAGCGACGGGAAGATAAGTCTGTCATAGGCGTCTTCCGCGGCGGCGACAACATATTTTGTCGCTTCACATTCGTCGCCGAGGATATGTCTTGAAATAATTCCGAGAGCTTTTTCGCGGTCGACCGAAAGCGAAACTTTCAGAAATTCTTCTCTTTCGCCTCTGTTGAGAGCCAAAATCTGATGACCTACAAGCTTCGGAACGGGTCTTTCGAATTCGTAATAAAGGCGGTAGACCGAATCTTCGTCTTCCTTTGCGGCAGCCGACGAAATAAGCCCCTCTTTCATAAAGAAAGCACGCAGGTCTTTTCTTATTTCGGCGTTATCCGAAACCGTTTCGGCAATTATATCCATTGCTCCCGAAAGAGCTTCGTCAGCCGAAAGCACGCCTTTTTCTTCGTTTATATATTCTTCGGCGGTTTTCTCTATTCCGACGGTGTTTTTATCCTGCCCGAAAATAAGAAGAGCGAGAGGTTCAAGCCCCTTATCTTTTGCGACGGTAGCTCTCGTTTTTCTCTTCTGTTTATACGGACGGTAAAGGTCTTCGACCTCCGAAAGCGTTTTCGCGGCGTCGATTGCGGCGGAAAGCTCTTCGGTGAGTTTTCCCTGCCCCTCTATCGAATTTTTCACTTCGTCGCGGCGTGTTTGCAGATTGCGAAGATAGGTGAGCCTGTCGGCGAGAGTTCGGAGAGTGGTGTCGTCCATTGTTCCGTGCATTTCTTTACGGTATCTTGCAATGAACGGAATTGTATTGCCCTCGTCGATAAGGTTTATTACATTTTCAACGTGTTTTTCGCTTTTGCCGAGTTCGGCTGCGATAATTTGGGTAATAGTTTCCATTTTTATATTCTTTCTATTTTTATAAGGTTCGTGTTGCCCGATTCGCCGTTCGTGATTCCGCCGGTTATGACTATTTTGTCGCCCTCTTTAAGATTGAGAGCCTTTTTTGCTTTCTGAGCCGCGGTATAGAAAAGAACCTCGGTCGACGGCAAAGTTTCACAGAGAAGAGGAATAATTCCCCACGAAAGAGCAAGCTTCCGGAGCGTTTTTTCGGAAGTCGCAAGCCCTATTATGTCACAGGGACAGCGGAAACGGGAGATCATTCTTGCGGTGAGCCCCGAACGGGTGCAGGCGACAATCGCCTTTGCCTTTACGTCGATAGCCATTCCGCAGGTGGCGTGGCTTATCGCGTCGACGGTGCTTGAAATTTTGAATTCGGAAGTTCCGAAAACCTCTTTATAATCGATGTTTTTCTCGGTTTCTTCGGCGATTTTCGCCATGGTTTTGAGAGCTTCGACCGGATATTTTCCGGCAGCACTCTCTCCCGAAAGCATTATCGCACTCGTTCCGTCGTAAACGGCGTTTGCAACATCTGAAATTTCGGCTCTCGTCGGTCTCGGATTCTGAATCATCGATTCGAGCATTTCGGTCGCTGTTATAACTCTTTTTCCGAGAAGACGGCATTTGGTTATGAGTTTTTTCTGAATTGCGGGAAGAGCTTCAAACGGAATTTCAACGCCCATGTCTCCCCTGCCTATCATAATTCCTTCGCAGAGTTCGCAAATTTCTTCGATATTGTCGACGCCCGGCTGGTTTTCGATTTTGGCGATAATTCCGATATCTCCGCCGCCGTTTTCCTTCATGAACGCGGTGAGGTCTTCAAGGTCTTTTTTGCGGGAAACAAAGGAACAGGCGATATAGTCGACATCGTTTTCTATTCCGAAGAGAATATCGCTTTTATCCTGTTCGCTCAGATACTCCTGATTGAGAACCTTGTTCGGGAAACTCATGCTTTTTCTGTTTGAGGTTTCTCCCCCGACTTTTACGGTAGTTATGATGTCATTACCTTTAACTTCGTCGACGGTGAACGCCATAAGTCCGTTATTTAATAGGATCGTATCACCTTTTTTGACATCGTTTATAAGTCCCGAATAGTTTACAGAAACGCGGGTTTCGTCGCCGACGATATCGTCGACGGTGAAGATAAAGCGGTCGCCCTCTTTTAAGGTGACTTTGCCGTCCTTAAAAGTTTTTATACGGTATTCGGGACCTTTTGTGTCGAGCATTATCGCGACGGGAACGTCGAGTTCGGTTCTGACCTTTTTGATTATATCCATAACCTTTTTATGGTCTTCGTGGGTTCCGTGCGAAAAGTTCAGGCGGGCGACGTTCATTCCGTTAAGGCAAAGTTCTCTTATCGTCTTTTCGGTGTTTGACGCGGGGCCTATCGTGCAGATTATTTTGGTTTTTCTCATTTTTTGCTCCTTTATCTCCGTTTGGAAATGCCGCGGAGAGTTACTGTAAAGGAATACTCCTTATTTCCGTCGAGAATATATTCGGGTAAAGGTCTCGGACCGCAGGAATTGCTGCCGAGTCCCGACATAAAGCCGTCGACATAAACTTCGGTAAGGTCGGACGACGGAACCTCGAAATGGTGTTTGCAGGCGGAAACTTCTTCTATTGTTGCGTGTCTGCCGCCGAAATTAAAGCCGTCGCCTGTTATTTCAAAGCCGCAGCCGTCGCCGTCGGTTATACTTGCGACTCGACATTCGGAACGGTTGCCGCATTCCTGGGGCTTTATATAGAAGCCGCCGAGGTCGGTTATCGTGCTTTCAAACTGTCCGTATCTTGCGGAAAGGCGGAAATCGGAATAGTTTTCGCGTTTTCCGAGACCGAGCCAGCGGACATTTTCAAACGCTTTCGGCATTGAAAAACGGAGGCCTACTCTGCCCAAAAACGCGTGTTTTTCGCGTTCGCCCGGTTTGATATGAGAATATATCTCTATTCTGCCGTCGCCGTAAACGGTGAAAGTCTGATCAAAAATGTACGCTACGGTGTGCATCGGGCAGCCGAGGTTTCCGGTGACTGAAATTTTTGCCGAAACCTCGCTCTTTTCCGTTATTTCGGCGGTGTTTATCTTATTCCATACCTTATCGTCGCCGAATTCGTCGGTCTGCATGATAAAGATATCGTTATCGGTCATTGCACGGCGGATTCCGAGACGCGGTCCGTAGGTAAAGAGGCTTGTTCCCTTGCCTATTTCCCAGCCGTCGACGTAGCCCTCTTTGAGAAGCTCGACGCCGTCTTTTTTATAGCTTACGAACGTTCCGTCGGCAAGAGAGAATTTCGCCGAGAAAAGGTCGGAAGAAAATTCTATATAATTTCCGTTTTCGGTTACGGTAAGAGGTACTCGGCATTCCGAAAAAGTCGGAGCGGAGGTTTTTATCGCAAACGATTTGCCGCCGCAGTTTTCGCCGTCCGCAATTCTTATATAGGAAATATCAACGGCGGAAATTATCGCTTTTTCGTCGGCAAATTCGGGAAGACGGAATTCAGCTTTTTTATGCGGCGGAATTTCAAGCGAAAATTCGCCTTTTTCTTTTTCAACGCCGTCGACGGTGTGAACCCAGCGGAAAGTATATTCTTTTGCATTTGTGAAATCGAGAACGTTTTCTATTTCGAAAACACCGTTTTCAAGATTGGTTCTGAAAGGAGCGTAAGCCTCTTTCATTTCGTATGCCCCCGTCGAAAAACTTCTGTCGGGAAGCACAATTCCGTCGCAGCAGAAGTTTCCGTTATTCGGCCAGTCGCCGTTGTCGCCGCCGTAAAGGTAATTTACGGAACCGTCGGGGTTTTTAACGCCTTTTGCGTGGTCGCACCATTCCCAGACGCAGCCGCCGACAATCCGCGGATATTTATAGACAAGATCCATATATTCCTTAAAGGAGCCGGGGCCTATGCCCATGGAATGAGCGTATTCGCACATAAAATAGATGCTCGGATCGTTGTTTTTGTTTTCGCCCATTTCTTCAACTTTGGCAAATTCGGGATACATTTCGCTGTAAATCTGATCTTTCGGATTTTTGAATTCGCAATAGTGGAC
>CAKSPP010000031.1 GCA_934481505.1 uncultured Eubacteriales bacterium | reverse complement strand
CAATGGCTCTTTCGGCAGTCAGAGTGCTTACCGGAATTTCGCTTTTCTGGTTTATAATTCCGGGATATGCGATAGCTTTGATTCTTTCGTTTTTCGTCCCCGATATATATACCGCAATCGCGTTTGACTCGGGCGGGGTAGCTTCCGGACCGATGACTGCGACTTTCATGCTTCGCTTTATGATGGGAGCAAGCTTTGCGGTTGGCGGCAACGTCGTTTCGGACGCTTTCGGAACGGTCGCCCTTGTCGCGATGATGCCGCTGATATCAATTCAGGTCGTAGGATTTATTTCCGAACGGAAAGCGAAACGGATTGAACCGAAGACCGAATACGATGACTTTGAAATTATCGAACTTTGGGAGGAAACGGCTGCATGAACTGTATAATATCAATAATCAACCCTCCGTCCGAAAAGGTTCTTACCGAAATACTTAAAAATCTTTCCCTGCCGCTTGTTTCTTCTTTACAGGGAAAAGGAACAGCGGTTCGGAGCATGCTTGATCTTCTCGGAATAGAAAGCAACGAAAAAAGAGTAATAATAACGGTCGCCGACAGCGAAAAAACAGAAGAATTGCTGACGGAGCAGAAACGATATCTGCATATCGGGGTTCCGGGACACGGAATAACCGTCGCTGTTCCGATAAAAAGCGTAGGAGGAGGAATAACCTTGGCATATCTTAACGGAGAAAATACGGGCGAAAAAAGAACGCCGCCGACCTTTGGCAATTACGAGCTTATCGTGGCGATAACGAACGAGGGAAATACCGACCTTGTGATGAACGCGGCGAGAAGTGCCGGAGCAAGAGGCGGAACGGTCCTTCACGGAAAAGGCACAGGCTCAAAAGAAGACGAAAGGTTTTACAATATTTCAATAGCGGAAGAAAAGGAAATAATTCTTATAGTTTCGACATCGGAACAGAAATCCGAAATAATGAAAGAAATCTTAAAGAAAGCGGGTCCCGAAACAAAAGCGGGAACGATAATCTTTTCGCTTCCGACAACCGAAGTCGCAGGGTTTGCATTGTTTGACGAATAAGATAAGAAAGAGTCTCGGCTGAAAACCGAGACTCTTTCTTATCTGAACAAAACCGATACCATATCCGCAAAATAATCCCAGACAGTCGCCTTTTCAATGTCTTCGGCAAAAACTATCGGGCAGGTTTTGACCGTTTCGTCTTTGAGTTTATAGGTAAGAACGCCCGCCTGTTCCCCTTTTTTGACGGGAGCCGTCACCTCTTCGGGAACGGATATATCATAGGAAAGTTCGTTTTCCCAGCCTTTCGGCACGACAAGCGAGAAATCGGTATCCGAACAAAGAGAAACGCTGTCTTTTTTACCTTTTAAGACCGAAACATCGGGGATATCGGCTTTTCCGCTCTTTGCGACGGCAAAATTCGAAAATCCGAAATTCAAAAGAGACGCCGACGCGGAAAATCTGATATCGGATGTATCAGCCCCCATTACCGTAACGATAAGAGTCATTCCGTTACGCTCGGCAACCCCCGAAAAGCAATATTTCGACGCCTTTGTAAAGCCTGTTTTAAGCCCTTTCATTCCGTTATAGGTGCGGAGCATTTTATTTGTGTTTGCAAGAGTAAACGCTCCGTCGCGGAGACTGTCGAGCCACACCGTCGTAAAATCGAATATCTTTTCGTGCTTTATAAGTTCGCGGCTCATTATCGCGATATCATAAGCCGTGGTATAATGGTTTTCGTCGTCGAAAAGCCCCGTGCAATTTGTAAAATTCGTATTTTCAAGACCGAGAGTTTTCGCTTTTTCGTTCATCTGCCGCACAAATTCGTCTTCGCTGCCCGCAACATATTCCGCAAGAGCCACCGCCGCGTCATTAGCACTCGGTATAGCGACCGCTTTGATAAGTTCTTCGACGGTCATCGTTTCTCCGGGCTTTAAGTATATCTGCGTTCCGCCCATTTCAGCCGCATGAGAAGACGCCGTAACTTCGTCGGTAAGCTTTATTTTGCCGCTGTCGATTGCCTCAAAAACAAGCAGCAGGGTCATGACTTTCGTAACGCTTGCGGGCATATAACGAACATCGCTGCTGCTTTCGTAAAGAACCGTACCCGTTTCCGCTTCGATTAGGCAAACCGACTTTACCGCAAAATCAAATTCGGGTTTTACATCGGTTGCAAGTGCTGCTTTTTCGCCGAAACGCGAGACATCAAGATAATCCCAAAGAGCCGCCGAGGCTTTTTCGGTGTCGGGCACCGTATCGGACGCAAACGTCGGCACAGAAAAAGAAAAAATCAAGATAAACGCCGTAATTAACGAAACAAACCTTTTCATAAAATCACCTGCTTTCTCACTTAAACCAGGAAACAAACCGTTCCCATAAGCTTCTTTCGCTTTTTGTGCTGCATTTTCTCGGTTCGGCGGAAACGATTATTACGTCGTCGCCTATCCTTTCTATATCCGAAAAAGGTATCATATAACACTCTCCCGAAAAGAAAAGAAACCGAGGTCTTGCGGGAACGGAAAAGGAAGAGATTTTGCCGCTTTCAAGGTCGAAAAACACATCGTCGGAAAACCCCATTCTTATTCCCGTTCTTGAATTTATTATTTCTTTGCATTTGAATTCGCTGAATCGGTACATAAAAAATCACCCTCACAAATTACTATGCGAGGGTGATTGAAATATTACAGTTTGGCAACAAGGTTTGGGATTTCCGCAAGTGAAGAAACGGTAAAATCGGGAAAAACATCGCTGTCGTTTTCTTTTCCAGACGGATTGAACCACACGGTCGTTATTCCCGCGTTTTTACCACCCTTTATGTCGGACGAGAGGCTGTCACCGATTATGACGGTCTCTTTGGGCAAAAAATCGGGGATTTCCGAAAAGCAGGCGTCGAAAAATTCTTTATTCGGCTTATCAAAACCGACTTTCTGCGAAATGAAGATATTCTCAAAATATTTTGCTATCCCGGAGCTTTTTATTCTTCCGTCCTGAACTTTTGCCGAACCGTTCGAGACGATATAAAGACGGTATTTCCCGTAAAGAGAAGAAAGCAGATTTTCAGCACCCGAAATAAAGATATGCCCCTCCGAGAGGTAGTTTTCGTAAAGCTTCGCCGTTTCTTCGGGAGAAACGGTATATCCCGTCTCGGCAAACAGCTTTTCAAAACGCCCGACCTTTACCCTGTCTCTTGTTATAAGCCCTTTTTCGAGCATTTTCCAATGCTCCGAATTTATCTGGCTGTATCTTTTGAGAACTTCCTCCGAAGCGTAAACTCCGAGCGTTTCAAATGTTCTTTTCAATGCTCTTTTTTCGGCTGCATGAAAATCAAAAAGAGTGTCGTCAAGGTCAAAAAGTATATTTTTTATCATAGCTACTCCGATATCGTCCATTTTTCGATTCCGTTGAAGATATCCGCTTCGGTCGGAAGAAAATCGCCGGAAATAATTCTGTTTACGGCAAGGGCTCCTCTGTTATAGTAAAGCGGAATAAACGGCATATCGGCAGAAAAAGCCGAGAGCACTGCTGCGGCGTCGGTCTCTCCCGCGTAAAAACCGTCAAGGGCGGAAAGGAAAGCAGAAGGAAGCCCCGAATGGGTATTTACCGCACCGTCTGTAAACATATATCTTATATCGAAATTGTCGGGAATCTGCGTTTCGGCAATATATATGTCGTATTCACCGGCGTCGATTGCCTTTTTATAGTCGTTCCAGTTATATAAAACGACATCTACCGAAAATCCGACTTCTTTAAGCCCGTCGGCAACGGCGTTTGCGATTCTTACCCTTGTTCTGTCCTCGTTGTTGCAGATTACGGTAAGGGTAAGTTCTTTTCCGTAATGAGTCCTTTTTGTTCCGCGGAGAGTAAGTCCGTTCGCCTCAAAAAGCGAATGAGCGTCCGAAGAAGAATAGATATCCTTTTTTATATCCTTGTTTTTGAGTTCGCCCCAATTTAAGTTAAAAGGCTGCCAGACGATATCACCGAGAGAATCAAGGATATCCGCGGATATTTTCTTGCGGTCGAGAGCGAGGCTTATCGCCGACGAAACGCCGCTTGAAGAAAGATAGCCTTTCGACTTGTTGACAACCGCATAAACAAGGCTGTTTGTCATAAAGGTGACGAGTTCGACATTTCCCTTATATCTCTGCGAACCATCCGAAAGATCAGCATATGCCGCGTGGATAACGCCGTAATTGAAGTTATAGTTAAGGTCCTGTGCGTCGGTTATTTCGGTAAGTTTTATTCTTTTGATTTCCGAACCTGCGGCTCTTTCCGAATTCTCGTTTATGTCAAGATAAAGAAGTCCGTCTTTTGAAGAAATGCGATAGTTTCCCGTTCCGTCGGGATATGCTCCCTTTGAATTCTTCTTTGTTATCGGGAAGTCAAAAAGGTTTATATTATAGATATTTTTGCTTTTGAAAGTGACGGTAACGGTGTTTGCCGAAGTTTTCTTCCAGTTCGCAATATATTTCGAGAAGCGGAACGCATATATTGAACCGTCCGCTTTCGCTTTTTCAAAGGAATAAATAATGTCGTCCGCGGTGACAGCCGAGCCGTCCGAAAAGCGGGCATTTTCTTTTATTACAAAAGTAGCGGTTGAGCCGTCGGTTTCGAAAGACGCAAGATTTTCTTCGGCGATATTTTCCTCATTAAGAAAAACAAGTCCGCCGTAGCAAAGAGCGATAACCGCCCTGTTAGCCCTGTTTGCCGAGGTGTAAGGGTCGATTTTTTCGCCCGAAAAATATGCGACGGTCATTTCCGTTTTCGTCTTTTCGGGTTCGTCCTGGTTTCCTCCGCCGTTATTGTCGGTGCTGTCGTCGGGAAGAGAAAAAAGAGAACACGACGACAAAAAGAGCGAAAAAACAAGGACAAAAACAACCGTTAAAGCAAATTTACTTTTCTTCTTTGTCATCACTGTATGTTTCCTTAAGCTGCTCGACGGCGTTCAGAGCCCTTTCAAGAGACTTATAGGTATCGTTTACTATTCCGTCTATATAGTTGACGGTGACATTTCTCATTTTAACGGAATCATTTTTCGCACGGTCGACAATTCCTTCGGCTCTCTCCTTCGCTATTGAAAGGATTGCCTGCTCGTCGATAAGTTTTGCCGCTTCTTCCTTGGCGTCGGCAATTATCGTCGCAGCGTTCTTTCTCGCTTTGGAAAGCATTGTTTCGGAGGTTTTCTTCGCACGGTCGACCATTGCGGAGCTTTCCTCCTCCGCTCTTTCCATAAGTTTTTCCTTATGGTCGAGAATACTCTGTGCTTCTCTCATTTCGATAGGCAGGCTCATACGGAGTTCGTCGATCATCGCTTTGAGTCTGTCGCCGTCTATCATAAGCTTATTTTTAACAAAAGGAACGCTTACAGATTCCTCCATCAAATCTTCAAGATCCTTTAAGGTTTTAAGAAAACCGTTATTATTTTTCATTATAAATACCTCTCCTTTTCAGAATTCCGTAAAGCGTGGGGACTGTTTTTTCGGGAACAAGCGGTGAAAAATCCTTTTCTTCGGCAATCAGCTTTCTGACAGCGGAAGACGAACAGCAAACAAGCTCTTTTCTTGCCGGCAGAAAAAACGTTTCGCAGCGGCTGTCAAACGAATTGTTGGCGTCCCTCATATATATTTCATAATCGATATCCTGACCGTTTCTTATTCCACGAAGAATGGAAAAACAGTTTTCGCGGCGGCACAAATCGACGACCATTCCGTCGGAAGAAACGACCCTGACGTTTTTTATGTCTTCAAAAGTTTTTTTGCAGAGTTCTTCCCTTTCTTCAAGGGTAAAATCATATTTTTTCTCGGCGTTGTTGAAAACCGCAACGATAACTTCGTCGAATTTTTCGGCGGCACGCAGGACGATATCCTCATGCCCTTTCGTTATCGGGTTAAAACTGCCGGTGACAATTACTTTCATATATTTTCTTCTTTCCTGCGGTAGATATGCAGTGCTACCTGCCCGTAAGCGTAGGATTTCGTTTTTATAAGATTTCCGACCTCTTCGGGCATTTCCTTTTCGCGGAGAGTTTCGGCGACGATAACGCCGTCTTCCGTAAGACACTCTGCGTCGGAAATATAGGCAAGCGATTTTTCGAGAAGCGGCGTTTCATAAGGCGGATCGAGAAAAATCACTTTGAATTCGTCTTTTTTTGCCCTGTGCCGAAGAAAATGCTTATAATCGCAGTCCAAGATTTCCGCTCTGTCCTCAAAGCCTGCTTTTTTGATGTTTTCACGTGTAATCCGCAGAGAAACGGGGTCTTTATCGCAAAAAACAGCCTTTTCGCAGCCGTTGCTTATCGCCTCGATCCCGATTTGCCCGGTTCCCGAAAAAAGGTCGAGAGCCTTTCCGGAAAGCTCGAAACGGACGATATCGAACATCGCGACCTTAACCCTGTCAAGAGTCGGTCGGCAGGTTGCGTCCTTGGGCATTTCTCTTAACTTTAACCCTCTTTTTTCTCCTCCGACAACTCTCAAACCGAATTCCTCCATATACACAAATATACATTATAAGTATATCAGTATAAAAGCGGAAAGTCAATATATTTTTCTTGACAAAAATAAAAAGGGGCTGTGAAATACAACCCCCTGAATGACAAAAACAGAAACCTTTCAGATAACGTAAAAGAATATCGAAATAAAGTGGCAGATACTGCCGAGAAGAACGAAAATATGAAAAACGGAATGGATATATCTGCACTTTTTACCGAACGCATAGAAGACCGCTCCGACGGTATACGCAATGCCGCCGCCGAGAAGCCATGCAATTCCCCCGAAACCGATAACGCCGTAAAGCGGTTTGAAAGCAAAAATTATGACCCAGCCCATTGCGATATATGCAATATAGGAAATTATTTTAAATTTGTTTATATCGATAGCGTTGAAAACGATTCCGAGAACGGCAGCCCCCCAGACTATTCCGAAAAGAGTCCAGCCGACAGGTCCGTTCAGAGACACGAGAGTATACGGAGTATAAGTTCCCGCAATCAGAAAATATATCGTGCAGTGGTCGAGAATTCTGAAAACTCTTTTCGCGTTGTTTACTTTAAGGGAGTGATACATCGTCGACATCATATATAAAATTATAAGGGATGCACCGTAAATTGCCGACGCAACGACAGCCCACGCGTTTCCGTGAATTGCGGAAAAGACAACGCACAAAACAAGTGCCGTAACAGAAAAGAGAACGCCGACGCCGTGGGTTATTGCGTTCATAAGTTCTTCACCCAAAGTGTATTTCGGAATTGATATTTTTTCTTTAAGAGTTTTCTTCATTATTTTGCTCCTTTCGTTTGCCGATATATCAATATTAGCATTTGAAACAAAAAAAGTCCACCCACAAAAGAGTTTTTCGGATATACTGATAATTCCGAAAAGTAAACCGCACCGATTTTCCGTTCTACCGTCCTGATTTTAGACTCTACGAACAGTAGAACGCCGCACGGTTGATGGAATTTTTCGGCATATTGACAAAACGGGGTCGGTCGTGTATAATAATGAAAAAGATGAAAGGAGAATTGTTATGTTCTGCGAAAAATGCGGAAAGAAAGTAAACGACGATTGGGATTTTTGCCAGAATTGCGGAAATCCGTTAAATAGAAATAAAGAAACCGAAGAAGAGGTCGAGACGGCGGAGAATACGGACATCGAGATCCCGGCGGAAGAAACGGATGTTACGGCCGAAGAGACTGCTGCCGAAGAAACCGAAACTTCTGACGAAGGAACCGACACCCCTGTCGAAGAAACCGATGCCACGGCTAAAACGATAGTCCTTTCGGACGAAATGAGAAAAGAGCTTTTGGGAGCTGGCGAAGAAACAAAACCCGAGCCTGCGAAAAAAGAAAACTTCTTTAAGAAGAATATGGGATGGCTTATTGCCGCAGGCTCCGTTCTTCTTATCGGCATAATCGCACTTATCGTGCTTTTATGTATGCCGAAAAACAAAACGCTCGATCTTGAAAACTATATACAGATTTCCGTTTCGGGTTATGACGGCAGCGGATATATAGACGGCACGCCCATTGACCGTTCGAAGCTGTTGACCGATGTTCTCGGTGAAATTCCCGACGGCAACGGAACGACCGAAGCCGAGCTTAAAACTTACTATGATTATATCGCGAAAGCAACCGTTATAGAAAACGCGATTTCCTCCGATATCGAATATCAACAGGGGTCATATTCGGGAAATCTCAAAAACGGAGACAGGATAACGGTCAAAATAAAAGCCGACCCCGAAGTTTTCAAAAAATACGGATTTACGCTTAAAAACGCAACGGTCACAAAAGAAATGGTCATAGGTTCGGACAGTGCGTCATTAAGCGGACTTGCCGATATAGACCCGTTTGAATGTCTGACTCCCGTATTTTCCGGGTTTAACGGCAGCGGCAGACTCGCATCCCAGACAAAAGAAACTACAAAGACGATAAAGAACCCGTCCGAAACCGTAAAAGAAATAAAAATTTCGGCACTTGCCGACGGAAATGTTTCTTCCGCGAATATCTATATCAAATTTGAAATAACATACTTAAAACAAAGCGAAAACGGAAACGACTTTTTCGAAAGCACCTCAACAGAAACGGTTTACCCGACGATGTCGAAGACTTCCGGTCTTTCAAACGGAGACAAGGTAACATTTTCGGTTGATTCCGAAGATTTTGCGTTTTTTGAAAAATACGGCATAAACGTTTCGAAAACTTCCGAAGAATATACGGTCGACGGTCTTCAGGACAATGTGACAGTAAACCTGCTCGACCACCTCATTTTCCTCTTTTCGGGAACTGACGGAAACGGAACGGCGGAAATTCAGACAGGTGAAAACCTGATAGTTCTTCCCCACTCCGTTTTCGGAATTTCGAGTATCAAAATGGATATTACGGGTTCCGCACCGAATTATACCGTTGTGCTTACCGTTCCCGACACCGACGGACAGTACGGACAGACAAAACAGATAACCGTAAGTCTTCCGCTTTCAAAATATTCGTCTCTCAAAAACGGAGATACGGTATCGGTCTCGTTCTGGCTTGAAGATATCGAAAAGCTTGCAGCCGCGGGAATTACGGTATCACCGACTTCGGGTGAAGTCACCGTTTCGGGACTTGATTACGACTTTTCGGAAGATATAGACTAAAAAATAAAGCCCACAAATGTGGGCTTTTCTTTTTTTAATTTCAAACTGTTGCGGGAACTTTCGAATAAGCAGTTGCACTGTAAGAAGTAACTCCGAGGATTGTTTCTCCGTCTATCTGCAAAGCCGTCGGGCGTTTGAATTCGACGGTTATATTTTTACCTTCAAGAACCTCAACATATTTCGGATTGTTTATATGTTCGCCCTTGAATATCGACGGGAAAATCATAAGAGTGCGGAGTTTTCCCGAACCGTGGAAGACAAGAGTCGAAAGCGTTCCGCTGTTTCTCTTCTGTGCGGGGGTCGGAATCATTCCGCCGCCGTAGAAGCGTCCGTTCATTGTCGGAGCAAGCCATACCTTTTTATATTCGTATTTTTTGCCGTCAACGGTAATTACGGCGTCGGTCGGTTTGTAATGGAAAAGAAGACCTTTTATCGCTATCGAAGTATAGTTTATCTGCTTTCCGGGAGCGGTTTCACGGAGCTTATCCCCTACTTCGCAGCAGTAGCCGTCTATTCCGTAGCCGATACCGTTTAAGAAGCGGTAGTTTTTGCCGTTTACGGTAACAGTCGGAAGATCTTTTATGTATTCGTTTATAAGGAACGGTTTATCTTCGGAAGTTTTGTTCATTTCGTGAGCGAAATCGTTTCCCGAACCGAGCGGGAAATAATAGACATCGCACTTGATATCCATATCAGCGGTAAAGTTTACGAAACGATTAAGAGTTCCGTCGCCTCCGCAGACAATTATGTAATCGTTTCCCTCGGGAGCCATAAGACCGCGGCGATATTCCTCTTCGTTCGTCATATCGCAGAAAACGATTTCGTCGTCAACCAATTTCTTTATTGACATTGCCTTATCCTTGCAGCTGAAATTTCCTGCAATAGGATTGTAAAAAACATAAGCTTTTGACATTTTGACACCTCTCGACATAATTTGACATTTTCAGATAGATTATACGGGAGAAAACACAACTGTAATTCAACTCAACTTCAACAATTGTTGAAAAACGGATTTCCGAATGACAACATTTTCGAATTCCGTAAAAAAATACTTATTTTCCCTTGCATTATGCAGTCGATTGTGATATAATCAAACAGTCGTGCAAACGGCACGAAACTAAAACCGAAGGGAGGAAAAAATCGTGAAAAAGACTGTTATGACAGTTATTTCCGCAATGCTTGCCATAGTTATGCTTATCGGGCTTGTCGGCTGCGGAGACAGTGAGAAAAAGCAGGAGGCAATAAGCAAACACACCGAAGTTGCTCTTGCGTTTAATGATGTTGCGGCTCTCATAAACGAGAACAAAGATTTTCTCGACAGCGACATTGTCGACACTTACAAGCAGATGAGTGCGTTGCTCAATCAGTACACCGAGATATTGCAGGGAGACGCCGAAATCGAAGATTCGAAGTATGACGAAATGATCGAATGGTTCGATCAGGTTCAGACATGGATCGGCGAAACGAAAACATACATAGAAACCGAGCTTAATGCCGGTTGATGTAACCGCAAAAATAACCCGACGAAGTAAGCAAACGCTTGCAACGCCGGGTTTATTTTTATATTCTGTTACGCATTGAGAATCGACATGAATTCTTCGCCCGTAATGGTTTCGTTTTTGTAAAGATACTGTGCGAGTTCGTCGAGCTTTTCGCGGTTTTCGGTAAGGATTTTCTTTGCCTTTTCGTGCTGGCGTTTTATAAGATCGACAACCTGTTTGTCAATCTCGCTCTGCATTTCAGCCGAGCATGCAAGCGACGAATCCCCGCCGAGATACTGGTTCGTAACGGTTTCCAGAGCGACCATTCCGAAATCCTCGCTCATACCGTATCTCGTAATCATCGCACGGGCAAGCTTTGTCGCCTGTTCGATATCGTTTGAAGCACCCGTTGTAATCGAGCCGACGGCAATTTCTTCCGCCGCACGTCCGCCCGTAAGAGTAGCTATTTTATTTTCTATCTCTTCTTTATTCATAAGATAGTGGTTGCCC
>CAKSPP010000030.1 GCA_934481505.1 uncultured Eubacteriales bacterium | reverse complement strand
ATCCGTCAAAGACCGAAAGGTCGGAATCGGAGACATCGGACAGAAGCGATTTATACTTTTCGCAAAGCCCGATATCGCTTTCGATATCATTTTCCGAAAGAGTGCGGATATACTCGTCCGGGCAAGAAAAAGGCTTTACGTCGGCATATTTTTCAACTGCGGCAACGGCGTCTGAAAAAGACATTCCGCAGAGTTTTTTATCGGTAAAAAGGTCGGAAAAAGCCGCAAGTTTTCGCTCTTCTTTTTCAAGAAGAGTTTCGTCGCGGAAAAACTGATTTTCCGTTTTTTTTGCTCCCGAAACAAGCAAAGAAACCTTTTTTAAGAGGACATTATCTCCCTCGGTCACCGAAAACTTCGGAAAAACAGCCGATTTTATTTCGTCAAAACGATTTTTTTCGGCGTCGTTTTCGAATACAAAGGTTCCTGTTTTTCCGTATTCAGCAAAGCGTTTTATAAGAAATTCATATATGCTTTTTTTATCGGCAAAAGCGTTCAAATCCAAAACGAAACTTTCACCGTTTTTTATGTGTCCCGCACTTTTGCGAAGAGCCTCCGGCTGTTCAAGGGTATATTCCTCCGCCGAAGAAGCAGTGCTTTGAGGAATTTTTTCAAAAACGGGAATATCTTCGGAAGAATAGATGTCATAATTTTCAAGAGGCAATATTCCTTTTTTGCGGCAGTCCGCAAGATTGCAGGAAATATAGTCACGCGGAAGTCTTCTTTCGGAAATAAACACGGCGTCGTCATAAGGTAAAGACGAAAGTGCCGAACCTGCCGAAAGATAAAGTTTATCTCTGCCGTCGGAAAATCTGAGAAAAATATCCTTTTCCGCAATTATCAAAGAACCGTAAAGAGAGCATCTTTCAAAGACACTCTGCAAAAACAAGGCAAATTCGAGAGGGGTTGCATTTTTTTCTGCGAAACAAATTCCTGCGGTGCGTATATACTGTGCTTCAAAATTTCCGACGGAAGAAGCCGCGGAAATATTTTTCGAAAGAACAGCGTCATAAACCGTGTGAACAGCACTTTCGATATCCTCAAAGCTGCGGCGTTCCTTAAAAGCCGCCTCGTCGACTTCCGAAAGATTTTCGGCAAAAAATATCCTTACGGTTTCGGAGGACGGGTCGGAAAAACTTTCGATAATGTCTCTCGGATAAGAGCTGCCGAGCCATTTTCTCGGAGGACAGACCGTTATTCTGCGGGAAACAGCCTCCAAGACTTCGTCTTTCACCGAAACATGGATAAGGATTTCCGCCTCGGTTTCCATCTCGACTTTTGAAATTGCCTCGGCATCGGGAAGAGGAATAGACGAAAATCTTATTGCACTCCCCTTTTTCAGGACGGGAATATTATATTCGGCAAAGAGGGATAAAATTTCGTCGGAGGTGACTTGCAGCCGAAGGTCGGTATAATCTCTGTCGGTATCGTTTTCGAGAATAATTTCCGAAATAACGGGCACTTTTCCCATAACATAGGCAAGTCCCGTAGCCGACGAACAGACCGGTCTCAAAACTATTCTGTCACCCATATATATCCCTCCTTTTTGCGTCGATATTAACAGTATACATCCGAACAAAGTTAAAGTCAAGGCGTTTTTTGCATTTTTTTGATATTTATAAGAAAAAATGCGTTTTTTCTTTTCTTATATAGGCTAAAACGGATTTAATTCTGTCTTTGTATATAAAATAAAGACCGACTGCAAAAACATAAGTTAATGCAGTCGGTCTGTCATGCAAAAAAATGTTTAGACACCGTAGCTTTGCGTCTCAGTTTTTCAACTGATTTGCCTAAATATTACTTTTAATTCAGTTACCAACTGCCGCAATGTTTGTCAACAAACTCTCCTCGTGAACAATGTCACAATTACAGCAAAAATAAACGGAAAATGACAGCAAAATCCGCTCGGTTAAGAAATCGAAGAAAACTTGTAAAAACTCTTGACTGTCAATAATATTTACTTTTTATCTATTCAAAATTTTGTAATTTTTCAAATAAATTTTGTGGCAATCGACAAAAAAACGGTTACATACAAAAAGAAAAGCGTTCCGAAGAACGCCTTTCTTTCATAATATTATCAAGAGGGAGAAGAAATAATCGTATTATTCAACCGAGTCGGTGCGGTAGATAAAGCGGACATTTCCGTCGATATCTTTGCTGTCGGAAGAGAAGCTTGTGTATTCTTTTGAGACATCAACCGTTGCTTTGAAGCGAAGAACCAAGCCCGCGATATCGCCGTCAACTGCGTCGATAAGTTTCTGAACGCCTTCTTCGTTGAACTGTTTAAGTCCGTCGGCAAGGGTCATTGAACCGTCACGAAGTTCGGTAATTCCCGAAATAAGAGCCGGGATGCTCGATTTGAGAGTTGCTATTCCGTCCGCAAGCTGAACGGCACCTGCGTTTACTTTTGCGGTTCCGTCTTTAAGAGCGGCAGCACCCGAATTCAACTTATCCGCACCTGCCGCAGCGGTCGAAACGCCTGCGGTATAATCGAGAAGCCCCGTATAGAATTCGTTGTAACCGTCAAGTTGGGTCTTAAGGCTTTCGAGACTTGCTCTGCCCGCTTTCGCTTTGGCAACGCCCTCGGCTATCTGTTCCTTTACGGCAGTTGTTTCAAGTTGTTCGTCGACTGTTTTCTTTATTACCGCTTCATACTGCGCCTCGACGGTCTTTATACCCGTTTCGCTCGCCATATAAGCGTCAACGCCCGCGTTTATCTGAGCCTGAACCGCTTCGGGAATCATTCCTGCGGAAACCGCCGCATTATAGCTGTCGAGATCCATTCCGAGATTTGTTTTAACGGCATTTTCAAGAGCCGCTTTTCTTACGCCCGCTTCGACCTGCGGTCTGATAACGCTTTCCTGTTTTCTGACCTCGGTTTCGACCTTTGTTCTTGCCTCTTCTTTTGCCATCGCCGCTATCTTCTCGTCGGAAAGACCCGCGATAACGCCCGAAAGAACGGTCGAATAGTTTTCGATAGTCAAAGTCGGGACGGTAAGACCTGCGGAGGCAATCTGCGTATTTGCGGTTTCAAGAAGAGTTTCAAATACCTGTTTTGACCCTGCGTTGAGTTTATCGTTATTGGAAGAAAGGGTATCAAGTCCGGATTTGAGTTCGCCTATTCCGTCTTTAAGGTCGGACGCCCCTCCGTCAAGGCTTGCTGTTCCCGCTTTAAGCTCTTCGGAACCTTTTGCGAGAGCGTCGATTCCGTCGATAAGAGCGTCGGATTTTTCAAGAAGAGTACAAAGTCCGCCGTAGAGTTTGGAAGAGCCGTCGATAAGTTTGGACATTGCGGAAGTAAGTTCGTCAAGTTTGCCGTTTACTTCGTCGACAAGGTCGTCGCTGTCAACGTCGATTTTATTGAATACTTCGTTTGTCGCTATCGTTACGGTGTTGGTAAGAGAGAAATTCTTTACGTTTGCGGTTATTTCAAAATAAGAAGGAATTTCGAATTTATCTTTATCGATATTCAGGTTTTCCTGCATACCGGGAAGAGCAAAACCGACAACTGCGGTTCTGTCGCCGTCGTTCATTATTTTTCCGTTTGTTACTTCAATATCGGAAAATACCGAATTGTCAAGAAGAGTTCCGGTGAGCAAAACGAAAGGAACATACATGATTTCGTCCTTGCCGTCAACGGTTACGGTTCTTGTCTGATTGTTATTATAGTCGAAACGGATAGTTACTTTTCCGCTCTTTCCTTTGAGTTCTTCGGAAGAAACGGTTTTGCCGTCGAGTTTATAAGAAACGGCAAGAGTTACGGGAAGTTCTTTTTCGATATTTCCGCGGTAATAAATGTCGTTACCCTCGGCGTCCCATACTCTCATATTTTCGCCGTTCATGACATAAGTTTCGTCACCTTTTACATTTTCGACGTCTTTAAGATCGGACGGATCTTCAAGATTCTTTTCGCCGAGAGTGTTTTTAATCCAGTCGCTGACGATTATTTTCTTTACATTTCCGTCGGCACCCGCAAGAACATAAACGGTTTCGTCTTTTTCGGTTTTCTTATTATCGGAAGTTTCGGTTTTTGCGGTTTCTTCAACTTCCTTTACTGCATTTCCGTCGTTATTTGCGGCAACTGCGGCGTAAACCGCTGCACCCGACGCCCCGACAAGGAGCAGAACGCTCAAAACTATTGCAAGGGGTTTTGTGAAAAACTTTTTCATATATATTCAAGCCTCCGTATTTATCTTACTGTCTTTTTTGATTTTGCCCATTCCCAAAGTAGTCTTGCGGATAAGTCCGTCGCAGAGACAAAGCATAGCCGGCAAAATAAAGATTACGCAGAGCATGCTTATTACAGCACCTCTTGCCATAAGCATACACATTGAACTTATAATATCGATATCGGAATAGACGGCAACTCCGAAGGTTGCGGCAAAGAGTCCCATTCCGCTGACTATAATCGAAGGAATTGACGAAGCAAGAGCTGTTTTTACCGATTCTTTCTTTGTTTTACCCGAAATTCTTTCGGCTTTATATCTCGTCGTCATAAGGATTGCATAATCGACCGTTGCACCGAGCTGGATAGTGCTTATGCAGATAGGTGCGATAAACGGCAGCGACTGACCGAGATAATGAGGAAGTCCGAGGTTTATGAATATTGCAAGTTCTATTACGGCAATAAGGATAAACGGAAGAGAAATGCTCTTTTCGACGATTGCAATGATAACAAAGATTGCTATAATCGAAACCGCATTTACGACCTGGAAGTCGTGGTTCGTCGTTTCAATCATATCTTTCATACAGGGGGCTTCGCCGATAAGCATTCCGCCCTCATCGTATTTTTTAAGAATTGTGTTGAGTTCGTTTATCTGTGCGTTTACCTGATCGCTTGCGACCTTATATTCGGAGTTTATAAGCATAAGTTCCCATTTGTCGCTCTTTAATATCTTTGTAATACTTTCGGGAAGAATCTCTTCGGGAACGCTGCTTCCGACTACCGATTCAAGGCCGAGAACATATTTTACTCCGTCGACGTCTTCCATTTCTTTTATCATTTTTCTGACGTCTTTTTCGGGAGTTGAGGTATCAACAAGAAGCATATGGGTTGACGCGATATCAAAGTCTTCGGAAAGCTTGGAATTTGCTATAACATATTCCATATCCTCCGGCAGGCATTGTCCCATATCGTAATAAACTTCGTCGTTTGTTTTATCGTAACCGTAATATGCGGGAGGGATAAGTAAAGCAAAGATTATAAGGAACACGGGGAATATTTTAACTATTCCGCCCGCGAATTTCGTCATATTCGGGATAAGCGATTTATGCTTTGTTTTCTGCAAAGGCTTATCGAGGACAAGGATAAGAGCGGGAAGAACGGTAACGCAGCCGATAACGCCGAGAAGAACTCCTTTTGCCATTACGATACCGAGGTCGCGACCCAATGTAAAGGTCATAAAGCAGAGAGCTGCAAAACCTGCGATCGTCGTTATCGAGCTTCCGAGAACGGAGGTCAGGGTGTCGTCGATAGCGTGAGCCATTGCTTCTTTATTATCGGAATATCTTTCTCTCTTTTCGTTGTAACTGTGCCACAGGAAGATCGAGTAGTCCATTGTTACGGCAAGCTGCAAGACTGCCGACAACGCTTTTGTTATGTAGGAGATTTCTCCCATGAAGTAGTTTGAACCGAGGTTCATAAGTATCATCATACCGATACTTGCAAGGAAGACGAACGGAACGAGCCAGCCGTCAAGGAATACCATCATCGCAACGCACGCGAGAAGAACTGCAATTCCGACATATATCGGCTCTTCTTTTTCGCAAAGGTCTTTAAGGTCGGTTACGAGAGCGGACATTCCGGAAACGAAACATTGTTTTCCTGCAATGCTTCTGATTTCTCTTATCGCGTCCATTGTAACATCAGCCGATGTTGCGGTATCAAAGAAGATTGCAAGCATCGTTGCGTTTTCGGTGTTGAATTCGTTATATATTTTATCCGGCAGAATTTCCATCGGGATTGAAAGATCCGCAAGAGAATCATACCACAGAACCGTTTCGACATGGTCGACCTGCTCTATTTTTGCTTTAAGGGCGGCAACATCCTTTTCGGACATATCTTCGACTATCACAAAGGAAAAGGCACCTTTGCCGAAATCTTTCATCAATTCGTTCTGCCCTATAACCGTGTCCATATCCTCCGGCAGATAATCGAGCATATCATAGTTGATTCTGGTCGATACCATACCGAGAACAGACGGTATCAGCAAAAGAATTGCCAATATTAAAATGGGAATACGGTATTTGACTACCGCTTTTGAAAAATGCATTTACGCTTACTCCTCTCCGTTATCGTCCGTATGCACATAATATTCTGTTTCTATAACGTCGGGTCTCTGATTCTTTACAATCTTGACAGCGGCAAGAACCGTGCTCAAATTGAGAATTCCCTCCGCAAGAACGGTGACGCCCAAAAGAGCGGTAAGCACTGCGGAAGATTCCGTCGGTCTGAAAACAAGAATAAGCCCCAAAGCTCCGGCGACAAGTGCTTCAATAAAGATAAGCCACCATTGCTTTATTCCGAATTTCTTTGAGTCGAACGCTATCTGGATTTTGAAAAGTCCGTCGGCGAAAATCGAAAGTCCCAAAGCTATCGAAATGAAATTGAAGAAGTTATCGGGTTTGAGAAGAATAAGGATTCCGAGGAATATCGAAAGAATTCCGAAAGCAAGGTCATACTGAAAAGCCAATCTGAACAGATCTTTCGAAAAATACCCCACGAGCCTTATTATTCCGAAAACTATAAGCATTACTCCGCAGGCAATTCCTATTGCCGTAACGGATACATTCGGCATGAACATAAAAACGAGTCCCAAGATACAAAGCAAAACGGAAACCGTTATATATCCAATCTTTGCGGCTCTCATAGGTCCTATCGAACGCATTTTAATTTCCCCTTTCTTTTTTCGGTTTTTACGATACTATTATACCGTCAAGAGGAAAAATGTAAACGGGCAAAAAAAATTCCGTGTCTCATTTTCAGACACGGAAAGATAAATGCACAAAAAATATTTATTCTTTAACAATTTCGGGCTGCCCGCCGTACCAAAGCTCTTCCATAAGCCCGTAGCGTAGCTTCCAGAGTTTGCGGAAATCTTCGGCAAGGTCTTCTTTCATACCGTTGTTTATCCAATCGATACAAATGCCGAAACAGCAGCATTTATAAAAGTTTATCATAAGTTTTCTGTCGTCGGCGGGAATATCTCTGTCGGCAAAAAGAGTGTTCGCGTAAACAGACACAACATGTTCGCAGACGGACATCAGAGAACGCTCGAAAACGTCGCGATTTGCGGAATTATAAATATGGAAGACAGCTTTTTTATTATCCGTCGTAAATTTCACGGCGACCGAAATACACTGTTCAATCGACCCGACAGTCGGAAATTCCTTAATTATACGCTCGGCGTCCTCTGTGACGATTTCCAAGAGCAAAGTCGGAATATCTTCATAATGATAATAAAATGTATTTCTGTTAATGCCGCAGTCTTCGACAATATCCTTTACGGTGATTTTGGAAAGCGGCTTTTCGTTGAGCAGCTTTACAAACGATTCTTTTATTGCTTTTCTTGTAAAATTCGGCATTCGCCTCTCCCCTTTAATCTTCTTTGGTATGAGTATAGCATATTTATGTGAAAAATTCAAGCGTTAATACTTTTTTACCGATGTAATTATTTTTACGGTTATTCACGCAATAATCTGCAATCCGATAACTGCAATCGGAATAAAAATCAGAAACAATCCGACAGTTTGAAATCCTGATATCATCTGAAAAATCAAACCTACGACAACAATAAGAAGTAAAGCCATTGCTTCGATTTTAACATAATATTTAATGTTTTCCGCAGTACAGGCATCATATTTTTTATTCGGAACAATGCCGCACATCAGTTTGAAATATAAAAAAGCAATTCCTTCGGCTAAAAATTCAAAAAGAATATCAAATAAAAAATCCATATCCGAATTCAGCCCCTTATTGTTTTTTTGGAAAAGTAAAAATCGGCAAAACCCTTTTGAGCCTTGCCGATTTTTGGTGCCGGTGGCGGGGGTCGAACCCGCACGGTATCGCTACCACCGGATTTTGAGTCCGGCACGTCTGCCTATTCCATCACACCGGCATTACGCTTGATAAGTATATCATAAAAAAACAAAAATTGCAATACCGAGATAAGAAATTTACATTTTTTTTGAATATGAAAAAGAAAAGCCTTTACCTTATATCAGATAAGTTTGCAGCCGTTTTTTCTGAATTCTCTTGCCTGTTCGACTGTCGGCCAAGTAAAATATCTGCCGTTAGAGGTATCGTTTCGCATTACAGACACATTTCCGTTTTCGATATCTTCAATCGCCTGAACCATAAGTTCTCCGCCGAGTTTTTTTGTCTTTTTCATCAGCTGAAACATACTCTTACAGTCGGAAATATCGATGCTTCCCTGCTTTATAATGTCGCCGTCGTCAATTTTCGCACTCATATAGTGAACCGTCGCTCCGCCGACCTTTTCTTTATTGTAGATATACCAGAAAGACGGAAAACAGCCCCTGTAATCGGGCAAAAGAGATCCGTGAACGTTTATAACGCCGTATTTCGGAATTTCAAGCAAGTCTTTTTTGATAATCTGCGGTGCGGAATAAGAAATTATCAGGTCGGGAGAAAGTTTTTTCATATCGCCGACAAATTCTTCTCCGTTGCTGTCGGTTATAACTCTGTGCGGAATTTTCATAGCTTTCGAAACATCTCTTACCGAACAAAAACCGTTATGAAGTCTGTATCCGGATATTCTGTCGGCATATTTCTGAATTTCACGCCATACGGTCTTTATGCCCATTTTCGCACATTGAAAAAAGCCGAACCATTTATAATAGTCCCCGAGTTTGTTATCAAGGGACGATTTACAGTCAACCTCGACAATTTCGACGATATCGCAGACTTTCGAAGCCTTATAAATGTTTTCGGGAATAAAAAATCTGTCATTCTGCGTCATTACGACAACTTTCAATTTATCTGACATTTACATATTCCTCCGTTTCGGCGTTATCCGAAAGTCTTTCTGTTTTTGCGTATTCCGTAAGCTTCATAAAAATTTTATCTGGATTTTTTCCGAAAATTGAAGCAAAGATACAGGCAACCGTCCAGAAAATCATTTTAAGGTCAAACCCCACACTCATATGAGACGGATAAAACGCTTCAAGTTCCCTGCGGTTGGGCAAAACCGATTTTTCGTATTCAGCAAGGTCTTCGACGGTATCGCCGTATATGTAATCATAAAGTGCGGCAGGCCCCGTAAGTCCCGGCTTGACGGTATTTGCAACCGCATATTTGCCCTCACGCATTATTGCGACCTGATCGATACTTGCGGGTCTCGGACCGACGATTGCCATATCGCCCGAAAGAATATTCAGCAGCTGCGGAAGTTCGTCGATTTTAAGTTTTCTTATAAACGCCCCGAACGGAAAAATTCTGTCGGTATCAGCTTTAAAGCTTGCTTCGCTTGCTTCTTTTTGTGTTTTGGGAACTCTCATGCTGCGGAATTTATACATACGGAATTCCCGTCCGAGATATCCGATTCTCCGGGCCTTGTAAAAAATAGGTCCGGGGTCGGAAATTTCGATTCCGATAATCGTAATAAGCCATATAGGCGAAGTGATTATAAGTGCAAGCAACGCTGCGAAAAAATCAAACGCCCTTTTGAAAAAACGGTACATATCCGCTCCTTATATACGCTGAAAAGCACATTCAAAAGCTTCGGCGTAAAAACAGCCAGCCTGTGCTCCGCGATAAGCCGCAAGTCCTGTCAACGCTTCCGTCGAACGGGGGTGCGGATATTCTCTCATAACGCCTTTATACGCTGCCATTGCTTTGAGTTTTGTTTCAAGTCCGTCTTTGCCGATTTCAACAAAATAATCGGGTGTAAAACGGTTTGCGGAAGAATCAAGCGACCATTCGGTGGAAGACATGACTTCCATATATAAAAAAAGTTTCAACGCCGGAATTCCGGGTTTTCTCTGGAAAAGTCTCGACGCCGCCTGTGCGACATAGCTCGTCATTACATGGTCGTTATTCGTGTCCGACGGATGATGCGTAACAATAGCCTCTGCCCCGAAATCTTCGATACATTTTTCTATAAATTGAACCAATTCAAGATGAGGAACGGTATTCATTCTGATGTTCGGGAAATCGGCGGAATAGCATTTGGAAACGCCCAAAATCCGCATTGCTTCTTTCTGATCGTCGGTAAGAGTCTTTGAGGCATTTGCCCGTGCGGCGACCCCGCTCACCATCGTGCAGACGGCGACCGAATTTCCCTCTTTTATGAGTTTATGTATAAACGCACCCGCTCCGAGAACTTCATCGTCGGGATGTGCGACAACAATCAGATAATTCATAACAATCTTCCTTATTATATAAATCTTATTTTATAGTACAATAAAAGGGCGGAATTGTCAAGGGGAAGTTTTCGGAAAACAAAACGGAAAGTGTAATATATGCTTCAAATTCCGAACAACAAAAAGACTTTTTTAATTATCCTCTGTCTGTCGACGAATCGAAAACTTTTTCAGTAAAATGATAAATAAGCAGAAATCGGCAGGCATCTTATGATACCTGCCGATTTTTTGGTGGAGACGGAGAGGATCGAACTCTTGACCTCTTGAATGCCATTCAAGCGCTCTCCCAGCTGAGCTACGCCCCCTTATATGGTGGAGACAGCGGGGCTCGAACCTGCGACCTTTCGGATGTGAACCGAACGCTCTGACCAGCTGAGCTATGCCTCCGAATTTTAACGGTATAAAACCGCCGTATTTATCCGAATTTAAGGAATTTGGTGGAGACGGTGGGGATCGAACCCATGACCTATGCGTTGCGAACGCATCGCTCTCCCAGCTGAGCTACGCCCCCATATTCCTTATTTGAAAACAAAATCTGAGCTTTCGCTCAGATTTCGCCTTGGCTGGGAATGAAGGATTCGAACCCTCACAAACAGAGTCAGAGTCTGTCGTGCTACCTTTACACAAATTCCCAATATAATTGAGAGTCCCGACGCTGTTTTTTTGAACAGCATCGGAAGTTGGTCCGAGCGGCGGGAGTTGAACCCACGGCCTCTTGAACCCCATTCAAGCGCGCTACCAAACTGCGCTACGCCCGGAAACTTTTCTCAACGCAAAGTATTATAT